>NZ_JBPMLP010000056.1:0-147464 GCF_054026695.1 Thermosulfuriphilus sp. | reverse complement strand
AGGAAATCTTTGAGAAACTGTTGAGTACGGCGAGACTCTGTGAAAATAACGGCTTTTCGAGCCGCCCCCATTTCCTCCATTTTTTTAAAGCCAATTTCTAAAGCCTTAAGAAGAGCTCGGGCCTTACTATCTATGCCTATGCTTTTCGCCCAGCGAATGAGGGAGTCAAGCTCAGAAATTTCGGCTTCAAGTTTTTGTAAATCGATTTCTTCTGTGGAGAGTTCTTCCTCCGGCTCAGTGTCTTCTTCAATAAGTTCGCTTTCGAGCTCTTCCTCATTGAGGATGCGTTCGAGCAGGTCGCTATCGTCTTTTTCTTTGAACCCATCTCGAAGTCCGATAAGTCTGTCACGTAAAGCCTCTAGCATGGCGGCTACTGCTCTCGGAGAAGAAGCCAAAAGTTTTCTGGCAATTAGAATCATGAGATGACGATGTCGCTTTGGAAAGGCGTAAGTATCTTCACGCTGTAGATAGGATGATATAGCTTCATAAAGGCCTTGCTCGTCATCCGAAGGAGTAAAGGGTTGGGTAATAAGACGCCTTTCAGTGTAGCGAATATATTCGGTTACCTGACGCCTAAGAGTTCGATAACAAAATTTTTGAAGCCTTTCTCGTAGCTCTAACAAATTACCGTTTCGTCCCATATATTGGGCACGAAAAGCTTTTAGATCTCCAAAAATGCGTTCGTCAATCAAAAGAGAAAGTCCATAGAGTTCGAGTAGAGAGTTTTGAAGCGGGGTGGCCGTCAAAAGGATTTTAGGACGGTCTTCCAGCGCAAATTTTATATTTCTTCCGATCCGATTCGAAGGCCGATAAAGATTTCGCAGTTTATGGGCTTCGTCTATAACTACTAGATCCCAATTAACTGCGCGAATGTAATGGGCCATCCGGCTGGCATAGTGCATAGAAGTAATAACAATTCGGTCACAATCGAAAGGATTGGGATTGCCTTGTGCCATAGATGCTTTGAAAGATTTAGCATCAAGAATAATTGTAGGCAGGAAAAATTTTTCCTCTAATTCAAGAGACCATTGTTTGCGAATAGAAGCTGGACAAATAATCAAAAGTTTACGCTTGCGTTCTGCTCAAAACTGGCATAGTACTAACCCGGCCTCGATAGTTTTTCCAAGACCTACTTCATCAGCCAAAATAACTCCTTTGGAAATAGGAGAACGCAAAGCAAAAAGAGCGGCTTCAATTTGGTGAGGATTAAGATCAACCGCGGCATCAAAAAGAGAGTGCGATAGACGGGTTAATTCTTGGCTACTGCGTTGTTTAATAGCGTAAGCGTAATATTTAGCGTGATAGTCGGTAATCATAGTTTTATTAGCTCACGACTTATTTTCTTCCACTATTTTTTCTTTTTTACATCGACGCCCCATTTGGTTCAAAATTTTTATTACGCCGCATTGAGGTGGACCTTCCCTTTAGAACGAAACAACGTAGAGAAAGATATTTCAGAAAAATCCATCTCTTCTGAAGCGTGCTCCAAGGTTAAAGCCACAATTTTTCCATCTTTATCGACATCAACATATAGATTTTCAGAAACTTCATAGTTTCAGTTGCTTCTCGATTAGAAAGGAGAGAGACCCGGGGCATAGCCAGCGCCCTTGCCACCGGCTCAAGCTGATAGGGTTCGATCTCTATAGCCCTACGGAAGGGAGCGGTAAAGGAGTCATTGGCGAATACCGAGGCCTCGGTTCACTTGAGTGAAAGAAGAAGCGAGGCCAATCTTTCCGGAGGGTCCCAGGCCGAAAGGTCAGGAAAACCTATCACATCTTCGACCCAGGAAGAAACTTCAAGCTCCCAAATAACTTCAAGGGAAGTACCTAAGCTATGGTCTTCCAAGGATTCAAGGGTAACTTTGTAAAAAGTCGCTTCAGCAGTGGTATATGGGCTGATGTCATGAACTAAAAAGGTCTGGTTTCTTACCCTTATTATCTGGCCGGGTTCTGGGATTATCATTCGCTTCAGAAAAAAAACTTCCCCTTTGTTTTTAAAAACCATGGAGAATGGAAAACGGCTTTAAAAATGCCCTCTGGTTCTCCTAATATCAAGAAAAGTTACACCCGGCCAGACTATTCCTGGGGAAACTGAATGGCTTTGTAAGTGTTGGTTTTATCGAGGGGAAATGGTCGGGACGGCAGGATTTGAACCTGCGACCCCTGCGTCCCGAACGCAGTGCTCTGCCAAACTGAGCCACGTCCCGACCGGGGATTTTTAAGATATCATCGCCGATACACTAGTCAAGACGCCTTTTGGGGAAAGAGTCTGCCCGACCGGATAGGATAAGGCTGGCAAGAGGGGCAAAAATGGGTGCTCCGTCCGGCAACGGTCTTCCGAACGATGGCGGTCCCACAGCGCCGACAGGGGTGACCTTGACGCTGGTAGACACAATGGCGGGTCTGGAAGCCCCCGGCCCGGCCCTGACCATCGACATAGTCTCTCACTGTTGAACCTCGACAAGAAATGGCCTCCTTTAAGACTTCTCTGATGGATTTAAATAATCTTTTGGCTTCCTCGGGGCTTAAGTCTTTGGCTGACCTCTCTGGATGGACCCCCGCCCGGAAAAGGGCCTCATCGGTATAGATATTCCCTAGACCGGAAATAAAACCCTGATCCAGGAGGAGGGCTTTGATCTTGCGGGCTCGTTGGTAGAGGCCGGCCATAAAGGTCTCCAGAGAAATTTCAAAAGGGTCAGGGCCCAGGTGGGCTATGGCTCGATGTTCTTCTAGTTTTGAGGTCTCAACCAAGTCCAGAAAGCCAAATTGCCTAAGGTCTGCATAGAAAAGACGACTTCCATCATCAAGTTCAAAGATAACGTGGGTATGGTCTGGTTGATTCTTTCCGTGAACCAGTCTCCCGGTAAGCTTCAAGTGAATCAGAAGACTGAGGCCGCGAGATAGATGAATAATGATTATTTTTCCCCGGCGTTCAAGCCCAAAGATTCTCTGGCCCACCAGGGCAGAGAAGGCCGAAGGTGGCTGACGAAGGACTTTTGGCAAAAGGATGGTCAGGGCTATTATCCTCCGCCCCAAAAGCCTTGGAGATAGATCTTTGACAACGGTTTCAACCTCTGGGAGTTCAGGCACCCTTTACTCCGGGTAGAATACGAGAGCGATAAATCTCTAGGATAGATATACAAAGGGCAATAATAATGGGCCCCAGAAGGACACCCACAAAGCCAAAGAGGTTAAGGCCACCAAGGATACTAAAGAAAAGAAAAAGATTGTGGATATCGGTACGCCCGGCAATAAAAACCGGCCTTAAGATAGAATCTATCTGGCTTATAACCAAGCCCCCAAAAAGAAACAGGACCAGGGCCTTAAGATAGAGCCCTTTGACCAAGAGATAAACAGTTGCCGGGCCCCAAACGAGGGCTGTTCCGAAGATGGGCACAAAGGCAGAGATAGTCATAATGAGCCCCCAGAGCAAAGGTGCCGAGAAGTCCAAGATCCAGAGGATAAAAATTCCCAGACTACCCTGGACCATAGCTGTAAGGACACTACCGTAAAGGGTCGCTGTCAGGACTTGGTTTATCTTCGTGGCGATAATATCGACATCATTTGCCGGAAGGGGGACAAAACTTTTAAGGGCATAAAGAAGGTCGTCTCCATCCCGAAAGAGATAGTAAAGGGCTACCATCATAAAGGCCCCTTGAATAACAAGACCGGCTACGTTTTTGAAGATCACCGTCCCCTGGCGGATGAAAAAATCGCCAAACTTGCGGATCACGTCTACTAAGCTCTCTTTAAAGGCTGCCTCCTGCTCTTGAAGCGTTCTCAGGACACCTTCTCCCAGACGCTGGAAAATGGGATGTTCCTGAAGGTTAGGAAGGATCTGAAACCCATTGGCCCCCAGAGAAGTGTGGATTTCGGAATAGATCCGGATAACCTCGTTGGTAAGGGCAGCCAGGAAGACAAAGACCGGAACAATAATAAAAAATATCAATAAAAGACACATTAAGAAAGCCGCCAGCCCCCGGTGCCCCTTAAGACGACGACGCAGACGAAGATTAAAGGGAAAGAAGAAAAGGGCCAAGATCACCGCCCAAGCAATGGCCTTAAAAAAAGGAAGAAAAAGACCCAAGCCCAGAAGAAGAACGGCAAGGGCAAAGAGAAAGAGAATTATGGAAACGAAAACCTGAGCGCTCAAGGTTTTTGACCGAAGCCGGCTCTTTTAAAGCCCGGATGTTCTTTTTGTTGGTTGATAACATCGGCCGTCTCGGGCATCAAGACAAAGGCCAGGGTCTTAAGGGATCTGAAGACGCCATCTCCGTCAAGCCCCAGATCCTTGACCCAAGAAGAAAGCTCCGGAAGACTGCAATTAATGGAACAGGGAGCACCTCTGGCCACGTCCATGGCCTCCTGGAGCAAGAACTCTTCAAGCCGATCACAGATCTCTTCTCTGACTCTCTCTAGAAGGCTGTCTTCTAGAGCCTGGCGAGAACAAAACCTCTTTAGCCTCCTCCAGTTTACGATAGCCCGGGCTAGCCCTCGATAGATAGACTTTTGGCGATTCTCGGGGGTAAGATCACGAATGATAATACGCCGGTAGCGTTCTAGGACCGCCTTCTTCAAGGCCAAGAGATGGCCTTCTTCAAGCCTTATCCCCGGTCCTTCGGGATCCTCAGTCAAAAAATAGATAGCATTATAGAAGGCCACCTCTGGAATTTCGCCCCCGGCCTCGACAATGGCAAAGGCCTCTTCGGCCACCAGCTCCTTGTCATCCATGGAATCTAATATTACCAAAGACCCCGAT
Organism: Thermosulfuriphilus sp.; assembly: GCF_054026695.1. Taxonomy (NCBI): domain Bacteria; kingdom Pseudomonadati; phylum Thermodesulfobacteriota; class Thermodesulfobacteria; order Thermodesulfobacteriales; family Thermodesulfobacteriaceae; genus Thermosulfuriphilus; species Thermosulfuriphilus sp. The sequence goes on along the minus strand of NZ_JBPMLP010000056.1, from coordinate 142,706 downwards.
CAAATTCAGTAAGGCTTCTTGAAAAGTCTTTGTTTGAGGCTAGATATAGGCGACATGGAAGATTACTTTTTTCGTGGTATAACCAAAGACGGAGCCTTCCGGATCATCGGCGCCCGAACAACCAGACTGGTAGAGGAGGCCCGCCGAAGGCACCAAGCCAGTCCCACGGCAATTGCTGCCCTGGGGCGAGTGATGACCGCCGCTGTCCTCCTTTCGGCCGATCTCAAAAAAGAAGATCATCGGGTAATGATCCAGATTCAAGGTGGTGGCCCCTTAGGAGAGATCCTGGCTGAGGCCGATGGCAGGGGCCGGGTTCGAGGCTATATCCAGCGTCCGGCGGTCCATCTTCCCCCAACTAAAGCCAAGAAACTAGATGTCGGCGGGGCAGTTGGCTCCCAAGGTTTTTTCTCGGTCACCAAGGACCTGGGGTTAAAGGAGCCCTACCAGGGATCAGTCCCCCTTGTCTCCGGAGAGATCGCTGAAGACCTGAGTTATTATCTCAGTGTATCAGAACAGATCCCCTCAGCAGCGGCCATTGGGGTCTTGGTGGAGACTACCGGAGAAGTAAGAGCCGCGGGGGGAATCCTGTTTCAGACTATGCCTGAGGCCAGTGAAGAGGCCGTAGCCCATCTGGAAAAAGCCCTTAAAACCATGCCTCCTCTCACTAGTCTCCTCTCCCAAGGATTTTCTCCCGAAGAGATTGCCGGTAATCTCCTCGATCCAGGTGTTCTTACCATTCTGGAGACAAGACCACTTGTCTTTGGTTGCCGCTGCTCGCGACAGAGAGTGGAAAAGGCCCTTATTGCCTTAGGAGCGGAAGAGATCAAGCACCTTATGGAAGAACAGAAAACCACCGAGATAAGCTGCGACTTTTGCCGGACCTCTTATTTTTTTGACCGACGGGACCTCCAAAGACTCCTTGAAGAGATCTCTGCCTCAAAAGACAATGGCCACCAAACTCGAAGAACTCCTTGACCGAGGAGTAAAGGAGAAGGTCTTTCCCGGATGCGCTCTTGGCATCTGGTGCGAAGGTCAAAGCCGCTTCTATTATCGGGGCCGCTCAGGTCTGACTCCTGGAGCCCGGGCCGTCTCTGAAGAGACCTGGTTTGATCTGGCCTCTCTAACCAAACCCCTGGCCACTGCTCTGGTAGCTATGGCCCTGGTGGAGGAGGGAAGTCTGGACCTGTTTTCCCCAATAAAGACCTTTTTCCCAGCCCCTTATCCCCTTTCAGAGGTCCCCGTGGCCTTCCTTCTCTGCCACTCAAGCGGCCTTCCGGCCCACCGTCCCTATTTTGCCCGGCTCATTACCTATCAGCCAGAAAAAAGGCGCAGGCTGTTCCTGTACTGGACCTTGGCCGAGCCTCTCGGTTATCCCCCTGGATTCAAGGAGATCTACAGTGATCTTGGTTTCTTTCTCCTGGGGGAGATCCTCAGTCTGGCCGGAGAGGCCCCGTTTGATGTGCTTGCTCAAAGGATCTACCTGAGTCTTGGGCTTTCCGAGGCTCTGACCTTTTGCCCTAGACAAAGGAAGATCCCCCTTGATCATATCGCTCCCACTGAGCTCTGCCCCTGGCGGGGAAAACTTATCTGGGGGGAAGTCCATGATGAGAACACCTGGGTTCTAGGAGGGGCTGCCGGACAGGCCGGCCTATTCGGGCGTCTTGAAGGGGTCCTTTCCTTGACCGTAAGACTCTATGAATGTTATCAGGGCCAAGCCGGTCCCTTCAAAAAGGAGACCGTGGAGATTTTTTGGAACTGGCGCCAGCAGGGGGGAACCTGGGCTCTTGGTTTTGACCGGCCCCAGAAGGAAGGTTACTCCTCGGCCGGAAGCCTCCTTTCCCGAGAGGCCTGGGGTCATTTGGGATTCACCGGGACATCCTTTTGGATTGATCCTAAACGGGACCTGATCATCGTCTTCCTGAGCAACCGGATCCATCCCCGACGAAACAACGAAAAGATCAAGGCCTTCCGGCCCGTCCTCCACGATCTCATCGTCGAGGAAATCTCCTCTTGGTAAAGGAGGCCGGGCTCTCTGGATAAGCAAAAATTTCTGTGTATAGTTATGGCCGGAGGCGACCTTGGAGACGGACTCAATGACAGAGAAGATACCCCTTCTCGCTGAAAGGGCGGCTCTTAGGGCCGGCCTGGGAGACATCCTGGAGAAGGTCATAAAAGGCGAAAGGCTTTCCTTCCAAGACGGCCAAAGGCTATTTGAGACCACTGATCTCCTGGCCCTTGGGTATCTTGCTGGAGTGGCCAGGAGACGCCATTCCGGACAAAAGGTCTATTACATCTACAATCAGCACCTCAACTACAGCAACGTCTGTGTTAACCTATGTAAGTTCTGTGCCTTCGGTCGTCCCAAAGATGACTCGAGAGCCTATGAAATGAGCCTTAAGGAGATCGAGGCCAAGGTTCGGGCTCGGCTTTCAGAACCTATCCGGGAGATCCATGTCGTCGGTGGCTGCCATCCTGATCTTCCCTACGAGTACTATCTTGAACTCATTCGCCGTCTTAAGGCCATCCGCCCAGAGGTCCAGGTTAAGGCCTTTAGCTGTGTAGAGATTGATCATCTGGCCCGGATTTCCGGCAAAGACATTACCCAGGTCCTTGAAGAGCTCAAGGAAGCAGGGCTCTCCTGCCTTCCTGGAGGAGGGGCAGAGATTTTCAGCCCTCGGGTAAGAAGACTTTTGTGTGAAAAGAAGATCAGTGGCCAAAGGTGGCTTGAGATCTCCAAGGCCGCCCACAGACAGGGAATTCCTACTAATGCTACCATGCTCTATGGCCACATTGAGACCATAGAGGAAAGACTTGATCACCTTTTGGCCTTAAGAGAGGCCCAGGATGAGACTGGAGGTTTTTTGTGTTTTATCCCCCTGCCCTTCAAGCCCCAGAAGACCCCTCTTAAGGTGGCCTCGACCACGGGGATTGAAGACCTACGGATGATCGCTGTTTCCCGGCTCATGTTAGATAACTTCCCCCACATAAAGGCCTACTGGATCTTCTTAGGTCTAAAGCTAGCCCAGGTGGCCCTGGCCTTTGGGGCCGACGACTTTCACGGAACAGTAATCGAGGAGCGCATCAGTGAGCTATCAGGCGTAGAAGACGACAAGGTCCTTACCAGGGACGAAATAGAACGTCTTATTAGAGAGGCAGGTTTTGAACCCGTTGAACGGGACAGTCTCTACAATCCAGTCTAGCTAGGGAGAGTTAACTTGGAGGAAAAGGCCTGGTCTTCCCAAAAACTTATAGACATCTCTCAAAAGATACTCAATGGAGAGAGGATCGGCCTTGAAGAGGGCCTCTACCTTTATAAAGAGGCTGACCTGACCACGCTGGGGGCCCTGGCCCACGAGGTTCGTCTGAGGTTACATCCTGAAGCCGTGGTCACCTATGTAGTTGACCGCAACATCAACTATACCAACATCTGCATCTCGGGGTGTAAGTTCTGTGCCTTCTTTCGGGCTCCTGGACAGACTGGTGGCTATGTCCTCAATAAGGATACCCTGCGCCAGAAGATAAAAGAGACCCTTGAGCTCGGAGGAACCCAGATTCTCCTCCAGGGAGGGCTTCATCCAGACCTTGACCTCTCCTTTTACGAAGAGATGCTCTCTTTTATGAAGGCCGAGTTTCCTGGTCTCCACATCCATGGCTTCTCCCCCCCGGAGATCATCCACTTTGCCCAGATAAGCGGCCTGGGGGTGGAAGAGGTGCTTAAAAGGCTCATCCGGGCCGGACTCGATTCTATCCCTGGAGGAGGGGCCGAGATCCTGGTAGACCGGGTAAGGCACCAGCTTTCACCCCGGAAGTGCTCCTCCCAACAATGGCTATCGGTGATGGAGATCGCCCACGGCCTGGGCCTTAAGACCACAGCCACCATGATGTTCGGCCACATTGAGACCATAGAAGAACGTCTGATCCACATCATCCGTATCCGGGAGCTTCAGGATAAAACGGCCGGTTTTACGGCCTTTATTCCCTGGCCCTTTCAGCCCCGTAACACAGCCATTGAGGTCTCTCCGGCCTCTGGGGTCGAATACCTGAGGACCCTGGCCCTCTCTCGTATCCTCCTGGACAATGTGGCCAATATCCAGGCCTCTTGGGTAACCCAGGGCCCAAAGATTGCTCAGGTGGCCCTTTATTTCGGAGCAAATGATTTCGGGAGCACCATGATCGAAGAAAATGTAGTTGCAGCCACTGGGGTTAGCCATCGCCTTTCCGTAGAAGAGATCAGGCGTTTTATTGAAGAAGCTGGCTTTGAGGCTAGACAACGCCTGATGGACTATCGTCTGGTTGAAAATCATGTCAAAACTTAAGATCTTCCGGGCCAAGTTTATCTATCCGGTCACCTCTCCGGTCATCGAAGATGGCATCATTGCCACGGCTCAGGGTAGGATTATTGCTGTCGGTCCTTACCGGCAGCTAAAAGATCTAGGATTGATCTTTGATCTGGGGGAGGTAGTCATTCTGCCGGCCCTGGTAAACGCCCACGTCCACTTGGAGCTCTCGGCCCTCAAGTGGCGACTCACCCCCACTGGTTCTTTTATCTCTTGGGTGAAGAGCCTTATCAAAGGTCGAACAGAGATAGATGAAGAAGAGGCCAAGGAGGCGGCTTGGCAGGCCGTACGTGAGATGTGGCAAGATGGCATCGGAGTCATCGCCGACATTGGCAACACCCCTCTGGCCTTAAGCGCCCTTGAGAGTTCTCCTGTCGAGGGGATATTCTTCCGGGAGATCATAAACTTCCGGAACGGATCTCGAGAGTTCAAGGATCTCGTTGGTCTGGGACGAACCCCGGGCATCAAGATCAGTCTTTCAGCCCATTCCCCCTACACGGTCTCCCCTTTGCTTCTTCAGGCCATAAAGGCCTGGACTCGAAGCCGCCGTTCAGTCTTCTCCATTCATGTAGCCGAATGTCCAGAAGAAGTTCTCTTCTTAAAGGAAGGCTCTGGGCCCATAAGATTTCTTCTTGAGGAACGTGGCCAGTGGAATCCTTCCTTTCGTCCCCCAGAAATGAGCCCGATTGCCTATCTGGATTCTTTAGGGCTTCTTGACCGCCGAACCCTCTGTGTCCACACTGTTCAGGTAAGCCTTGAGGATCTGGAGCTTATCGCCCGTTCCGGGGCCTCGGTCTGCCTATGTCCTCGAAGCAATACCTACCTTGGGGTGGGGTTGCCGCCGGTAGAAAAGTTCCTCGAGCTGGGGATAAAGCCAGCTTTAGGGACAGACAGTTTGGCCAGCAATGACCGCCTCTCTATATTCGCCGAGATGGCGGCCATCTCTCGCTTCTTTCCCCGAGTCCCTCCAGAAGAGATCCTCAAGATGGGAACGATCTACGGTGCCCGGGCCCTTAACCTTGAAGACGACTGGGGCAGCCTCGAAAGAGGTAAACGAGCTGCCTTTTTGAGCCTACGTATCGATGGCCTGGGGCTTGAAGCCGAAGACTTGGCCAGCTTCCTTACCAGCTCAAGTCAACCACCGGAGCTCTCTTGGATATATGGCTAAAGTGACCATTGGAATCGTCGGTTTTCTGAATACGGCCCCCTTGCTCTTTACCTTTAGGGAGTTAGCCGCCTTGGCAGACTGGGAGATTATTGAGGCCCCTCCGACAACCTTGAATCAGGCCTTAGCCGCCGGAGAAATAGATCTGGGTCTTGTTTCCTCCCATGAATATGCCCGGAAGGCCCAGAACTATCTTTTGCTCCCAGACATATCCATAAGTGCCACTGGGGCCGTAGGAAGCGTCCTTCTCTTCTCCCGGGTACCCCTAGAGGAGATTGGCCCCGGACCGGTACTTCTGACTCGCCACAGCCAGACCTCAGTAGCCCTGCTTAAGATGATCCTCGAAGACGAACTAGGCCTCAGGCCGAGATACTTTGTGGGCAACTGGGCCGAAAGAGATCTCTTTCGGCCCCGACCGGTGGCCTATCTCTCCATTGGCGATGAGGCCCTTAAACTAAGAGGGAGCCAACCTTGGCCCCATGTCTATGATCTGGCCAGTCTCTGGCTCCACTTTACTGGGCTGCCCTTTGTCTTTGCGGTTATGGCCGTCTGCCGACAGTTTGCCCAAGAAGGCCCCGAGGTTTGCCGAATAGCCGAAGCCCTCTATCGTTCACGCCGCGAAGGGCTCAGACGCCTTGAAGAGATAGCCTGCCAGTGTAGTCAAAGGATATCCCTGTCTGAGAAAGAGTGCCTTGATTATCTTAAAGGGCTTGAATACAACCTTGAGGCCTCCAAGATAAAGGCCCTAGAGATCTTCTATCGGCGGCTCTTTAAAAGAGGAGAACTCAAGAAACCGGTCCAGATCGAGTTTGTTCCATGCTAGCTGGGAAAAAGACTGACAAAAAAAACTTTGTCAGGCAAAAGTTTTCGGCCGTGGTCAGGCGCTATGACCTGATCAACACTGTAACCAGCTTCGGGATTGACCACCTCTGGCGTCAGGCGGCTGCCAAAGAGCTTTCTCACTATAAGGGGCCAATTCTTGATCTCTGCGCCGGAACCCTACCGCTATCACTGGAACTCGTCCGACAAGAGCCCCGGCCCATAATGGCGGTTGACTTCTGTTACGAGATGCTGGCCTATGGCCAGGGGCGCCTTGAGGGGAGGCGTGAGAGGCCCCTTATTCACTCAATCTGTGGAGACGGAGAGCAAATTCCTCTAAAAGAGGCCTGTGTCTGGGGGGTGACGGTGGCCTTTGGGGTCCGAAATCTTTCCCGTCCGGAAAAGGGGCTCTCGGAGATGTATCGAGTCCTAAAGCCTGGGGGGAAATTGGTCGTCCTTGAATTCTCAAGGCCCAAGGGGCCGTTCAGGGCCATCTACCGCTTTTATCTCTCCCGGATCCTGCCCAAGGTGGCAGGAATCATATCTGGAGACGAAGAGGCCTATCGCTATCTGGCCTCTTCCATCTGGTCTTTTCCCGAACCGACCCGTTTTGCCTTCATGATGGAGGAGGCCGGCTTTAAAGAAATATCCTACCGGCCATTGACCTTAGGAATAGTAACTATATATACGGGACTCAAATAAAGGCCCTATTCTCTGAGAGAAGTCTGGAGGAAAAATGATTGCCTACAAGGACCTCAATCACTTTATAGAACGTCTGGAGGAAGAAGGAGAGCTTCTGAGAATAAAAGATCCCATAAGCCCGAAGCTTGAGATCACCGAGATTACCGATCGGGTCTCAAAGGCCCTGGGTCCGGCCCTCCTGTTTGAAAATGTCTCTGGCTATGAATATCCCGTCCTAACCAACGCCTTTGGTTCTGAACGTCGGATGTGTCTAGCCTTAGGGGTGGAGAGCCTCGAGGCCCTGGCCGAAGAAATCGCCACCTTCATCGAGGTTGAGGCCCCGGATTCCATAATCAAAAAGCTCAAACTAGTCCCCAAAATAAAACGTCTGGCCGGGGCCTTTCCCCGAATAGTTAAAAAGGCCCCTTGCCAGGAGATAGTCCTCCGTGGTGAGGAGGTAGATTTAGGCAGGCTTCCTGTTCTCCACTGCTGGCCCGAAGACGGCGGCCCTTTTATCACTCTCCCGGTCGTTATCACCAAACATCCAGAGACGGGTAAGCGCAACGTGGGTATGTACCGCTTGCAAGTCTTTGACAAACAAACCACAGGCATGCACTGGCACACCCATAAAGGTGGGGCCCAACACTATCGCCTGGCTGAGGCCCGCGGAGAACGACTTCCGGTGGCTGTAGCCATAGGGCCAGATCCCGCCGTAACTTATGCTGCCACTGCTCCGCTTCCAGACGATCTGGACGAACTTATCTTTGCCGGTTTCCTCCGTGGGGAACCGGTAGAGCTCGTCAAGTGCCAGACGATAGACCTGGAAGTCCCAGCCAACAGTCAGTTTGTCCTTGAGGGCTATGTGGAACCTGGAGAAAGGCGACTTGAAGGCCCCTTTGGAGACCACACCGGCTACTATTCCCTGCCGGACTACTATCCGGTCTTTCACGTAACCTGCATGACCATGCGCAAAAGGGCCATTTACCCAGCGACCATCGTCGGCCGCCCCCCCCAAGAAGATTGCTACATGGCCAAGGCTACAGAGAGGCTCTTTCTTCCACTCATCAAGCGGACCCTACCCGAGGTTGTCGATCTTAATCTGCCCATTGAGGGTGTCTTTCACAATCTGGCCTTTGTCTCCATTGATAAGCGCTATCCTGGCCATGCCCGCAAGGTAGCCTGCGCCCTCTGGGGATTAGGGCAGATGATGTTCACCAAGATCATCGTTGTCTTTGACAAGGAGGTCAATGTCCAGGATCTATCTGAATGCCTGTGGCGGATGACCAACAACATTGATCCCCGGAGAGACATATTCTTTGTTGACGGGCCGGTAGATGCCCTGGATCATGCCGCTCCTTATCTTCACTACGGAAGCAAGATGGCCGTTGATGCCACTAGGAAGTGGCCTGAGGAGGGCTTTCTGCGCGACTGGCCCCCGGTAATCGAAATGGATGAAGCCATAAAGCGTAAGGTAGAACCTATCTGGCAGAAGATCATCAAAAGGCTACGGAGATGAGGATCCTTGTGGCCATAACCGGGGCCTCAGGCTCCATATACGGAAAAAAACTCCTTGAAGAGGGTTCAAGGGCAGGGGCTGAACTTGAGGTCATCTTCTCTGAGGCTGGCCAGAAGGTTTATTCTTACGAGCTTGGGGAGCCACCTCAGGCCGTAGAAAGGCTTGTCCAAGCCGTCTATGTCGCCGATGATCTCTTTGCTCCCCCGGCCAGTGGTTCAGCCCACTATGAAGCCATGGTTATCTGTCCTTGCACTATGGGAACCTTGGCCGCCATCGCCCAAGGCCTGGCCAATAATCTTATCCATCGGGCCGCAGACGTCTTCTTAAAAGAAGGCCGCCCCCTTTACCTGGTAATCAGGGAAACTCCCTTTAATCAAATTCACCTGAAGAATATGCTCCGGGCCGCTGAGGCAGGGGCTATAATCTATCCGGCCATGCCCGCCTTTTATCATCATCCCCAAAGCCTTGAAGAAATGGTCATCTTTTTTGTCCGCAGGCTCCTCACCCGGCTAGGCCTCCCCGTGGATCACCCCCGCTGGGGTCAAAGCCCCTAGATCTGGCAGCACTTGCAGGCCAAAGGCGATCATGGTAAATCGCTTGGGCGTAAAGGTTAGGAGCCCTGCCGAGGTGGCGGAACTGGCAGACGCGGCGGACTCAAAATCCGCAGGGGCCAAGCCCCGTGGGGGTTCGACTCCCCCCCTCGGCACCAAAAATAGAGTAAATAGATTTGCTCAAGATAACTACTCAAAGCGCTTGCAGGAAACACCATAAATTAACCAATATCTATAATTCCCTGGCTCGACTATAATATGAATGAGACCTTCTGAATTTGGAGTTACTAGACCTGCCCACTCTTCATCTCCTATCTTAGTCAATCTTACCAGCTGATCATTTACAATAACGGAGTCATCTTTAATAGTATTAGTTCGAAGACGGATCATAAAAACCTTAGATAGATTCTGCCAGATCGGCTCTAAATACACCTTAAAATCTATATCCCACTTGATACCTTGGCGTATCTGATAGGCTACACCTATAGGACCAAGAACAAGAAAATTCTTTTCAGCCTGCTCTTTTAAAGAATAGGGGCCTATGATCCAAAACTCGGTAAAACCCCAAACGCGAAAATAACCGATTGGATTTCTATTGATCTCAGGAGGGGTGGAATATGGCCTTAACACTACCCCCTCATCTTTAGAAAAGAGAGATTCTGTAATGGCATTAGATTTTGCCTTGTCTACGATGATCCCCCTCTTTTGGGCTTCGGCTATTATCTGAGGAAGTTTAGCCTCAAGGACTCTTCGGCTTACCGGCTTTGGAATTTTGACCTTTGAGATCTTTAAAGGGTGAAATTGCCCAGCGGATTCTGCCTTTTGATCGGAATTATCATCGCTATTCTGCCTAGTTGGAGAAGGAGCTAACAGGCGCAACTTGGGCCTTTCAGCCCAGGTTTCACTAGAGAAAAAGAGACTCGAGACTAAAAAAAACACCAGAATCCAGCATTTTCTCATTTTCTGATCTCCTTTTTAAGGGATTTAATTTTTTATTTCAAAAAAAAGGTAAAAATCAACTTCTTTTTACCTGATCAATTCCAAAACAGGGTTTAAAGTGTCAAAAGGGATCCAAAAGATAAAATTTCCAGGCCTTAAATACCCGTTGAGGAATTTGCTTTGCGAGTAAGAACAAAATGGAGAGATAGGCCACCAAAGTTTTAGGTCAATTTGAATATGGAGGAATAGATGACTGATGAGAAGAGGAGAATCTTTACTTAAAGACTAAATTCAAGACTTCTTCTTTTAGAAGGAGTTTTACATTGGTATCTTTCTCCTAAAAGAGTCTTTTAAAAAGAAGGATCTTATCTTGATACTGTCAGATATTTAATCTTATAAATGCAGTAATAATTAACTTTCTCCTGCTTTTGACGATCTCTAAGTATAGACAGTTATGAAAAGAATAGTTTTATCCTTTCTTGTCGTCGCAATCCTTATCTTTTTAGGATCTCTCCCCACTTGGGGCAAGGAACTCAAGATAGGAGTCCTGGCCAAAAGAGGAAGGGTTAAGGCCCTGGAAAGATGGGCTCCTATGGTCTTTTATCTTAACCGAGCTCTGCCCGAGTATCGATTTCAGTTAGTTCCCCTTGATTTTTACTCCCTGAGGGGGGCCGTTCAAGCCGGAGAGCTTGATTTTATTCTGGCCAATCCGGCTATGTACGTAGAGTTTGAGGCCTTAAATGGGGCCAGCCGGATAGCCACTCTCAAAAACAGCCGTCAAGGAGGGGTCTATACCGTCTTTGGGGGAGTGATTTTCTGTCGAGCAGATCGACCGGACATAAAAGATCTCTCAGATCTTCGGGGCAAAAGATTCGCCGCTGTAAACCCTTACTCCTTTGGCGGCTGGCATATGGCCTGGAGGGAACTTAAACAAAGGGGGATTGACCCCCAGAGAGACTTCCAAGACGTACTTTTTTTAGACACCCACGATGAGGTCGTTTACGCCGTCCTCAACGGGGCCGTTGATGCCGGGACTGTTCGCACCGACACCCTGGAGACCATGGCCCAAGAGGGCAAAATCAATCTCAAGGACTTCCGCATCCTCTCACCAAGACAGTATCCAGGTTTTCCCTTCTTGGTAAGCACCAGGCTTTATCCAGAATGGCCCTTTGCTAAAGCCCGTCACACCCCCGATGACTTAGCCGAAAAGGTGGCCATCGCCCTTATGAAGATGCCTCCAGAGTCCCCAGCGGCATTAGCCGCAGGGATCGCCGGCTGGACTATTCCCAAAAACTATCAGCCCGTCCATGAATGTCTCAAAGAGCTCCACATAGGCCCTTACCAGGATTTAGGACGTTTCACCCTTAAGGAGGCCATCCGAAAATATTGGTACCTAGTAGGTCTTCTCCTACTCTTTGCCCTCTGCAATGCGGTGGTAGCCATCTATGTGGCTGGCCTTAACCGAAGACTACGGGAGGCCAAGGCTCAACTGGAGCGGGCTCGTAATCACCTTGAGGAAAAGGTTCGGGAACGAACTGCCCATCTCGAAGTCCTCAACCAGAAACTAAGGGAGGAGATCACCGAAAGGGAACGGGCTGAGGCCGAACTTTCGGCAGAAAAAGAACGTCTGGCCGTAACCATGGCCTCTATCGGGGAAGCCGTTCTTTCCACCGATGAAAAAGGCCGCATCCAGATGATGAACCGGGCCGCTGAGGAGATTACCGGCTGGTCCAGGGATGAGGCTTGGGGGCGGCCGGTAAAGGAAATCTTCCGCCTAAGGAGCGATGACAGGACCCAGAGCCCTGACCCTGTTGATCAGTGTCTGCGAGAAAGACAGCTAGTAGAGATAAAAGAAACCGTCCTACTCACCCGTAATGACAAGGAAAGACTCATTGAGGGGACCTGTTCACCAATCCACGAAAGAAAAAGCCTCATCGTCGGGGCAGTCATGGTCTTCCGGGACATTACCGAAAGAAAAAAACTCGAAGAGGAGATGCTTAAATCAAACAAGCTTGAGTCCCTAGCCGTCCTTGCCGGGGGTATCGCCCATGACTTCAATAACATCCTTACAGCCATTCTGGGCAATCTCTCCCTGGCCAAATACCAGATTGGAGAAGGAGATGTCCGTCTGCTCCTCGATCAGGCTGAAAGGGCCTCTCTTCGAGCCAAGGCCTTAGCCCAAAGGCTTTTGGCCTTTGCCAAGGAAGAAGTGGCCAGCAAAAGGGTGGTCTCCATCGCCGAATTGGTAAAAGAGGCCACCTCTTTTGCCCTGCGGGGGTCCCAGATCATGCCCAGGTTTGCTATCTCTTCTGATCTTTGGCCGGTTGAAGCCGACGAGGATCAGATTAGCATCGTCATCAACAACTTGGTTATAAACGCTAAGGAGGCCATGCCCGAAGGAGGACAACTTGAGATTTCAGCAACCAATGTCCACCTTGGTCCCGAAGACGGTCTTCCGCTTCCTTCTGGCCCCTATGTAAGGCTCTCCATAAGAGATGAAGGAGTTGGGATCCCCCCAGAGGTTCTGCCTCGGATCTTTGACCCTTTTTTCACCAGCAAACCTAATGGAAGCGGCCTGGGACTGGCCACCTGTTTTTCGGTCATTCGAAGACATGGAGGCCACATTACGGTAGAATCAGAGGTCGGACGAGGAACAACCTTCCACATCTATCTCCCGGCCAAGGGAGGTCAAAAAGCCCCAGGGAGAGAAGAAGAGCAGATCCCCCCCTTAAAGAAAACGGGGAAGATCCTGGTTATGGACGATGAGGAAATGGTCCGAGAGACCCTGGGAGAGATGCTCAGGCACTTGGGCTGCGAGGTAGCCTTCGCCAAAGAAGGCGGAGAGGCCATTGAACTTTATCAGCAAGCCCAAAAGGCCGGCCAGCCCTTTGACTTGGTGATCATGGATCTCACCATTCCCGGAGGCATGGGGGGCAAAGAAGCTGTGGCCAAGCTCCTTAAAATAGATCCCAAGGCCAAAGTGATCGTCTCTAGTGGCTACTCAAGCGACCCTATCATGAATGACTATCAGCATTACGGCTTCCAGGGGCTCCTCAACAAGCCCTACCGGATAACAGAATTGGTCAAGATACTGGAAGAACTCCTTTAGAAAAGGAACGAAAGCACTGTTGCCAGAAACATAACTATACTAATAGCCCCATTGAAGGTGAAGAAGGAAAGATCCATCCGGGAAAGATCCTCCGGAGAGATAACCACCCTTTGAGCAACAAACAGGGCCAGCGTTATCCCTAGCCCCAGATAGTAAATCCAACCAAGCCCCAACACCAATCCTACAAGAACAAAAAGGGCAAAGGCCAAGGCATGAAAAAAGGCCGAGATAGCAAAAGCCCGTCTGCGACCAAAATTGGCCGGGATGGAATAAAGGCCCACTTGTCGATCAAAGTCCTCGTCAAGGCAGGCATAAAGAACGTCAAAACCGGCCACCCAGAACATCACCCCTAAGGACAGGAGAAGCGGTTTCCAAGAGAAGACCCCAGTGACGGCAATCCAGCCGGCCAAAGGAGAAAGACCGATAGCCAAGCCCAGAAAGACGTGGCAGAGCCAAGTAAAGCGCTTGGTGTAGGAATAGGCCAGAATAACAGCCAGAGCTAAAGGTGAAAGCTTGAGGGTAAGGGGGTTTAGACGCCAGGCACAAAAGAAAAAAAGCCCTCCGGCCAGAGCGATCATCAACCAGGTTTCTCTCTGAGTAACCTCACCGGTGACCAGCGGTCGAGTCCTAGTCCGGGGGTTGGCGGCATCAAAGGAAAGATCTACCAAACGATTGAAGGCCATAGCCGCCGTTCGGGCCCCTACCATTGCTCCCAAAATATAAAGGGAAGTATCGGCTGGCGGAAGCCCCCTGGCCGCCAAGACAGCCCCCATAAAGGCAAAGGGTAAAGCAAAGATAGTGTGTTCAAACTTGATCATCTCCAGGAGTAGGCGGATCTTTCGCATGGGAACCGGCCCTCTGAACCTCAGATCTTTAAGGCCTCTAAAAGATAAAATAAAAATTGCCCGAATTCTATCTAAGTAAAGCATCTTTCCCATAAAAACTTAAAGGCCGGCCTTTTAAGCAAGACCATAATAAGCCTTCTGCCTTAAGCTACCTCGAGGATAAAAAGAGGCCAATCTGTGGTCTTCTTTTTTAGGTTTTGAGCTCTTTCCTTTGAACAAAATCGGCTAGGCATTTCTTAAGGCTGGAGAGCCCACAGGAGTGAAGTTGGATCAGGGGAATATCACACTCCCGATGGGCCTCTAAAACCTGCCTTCGGGCCTCATGGGAGACTTTATTGGTAAAGATGATGATCGCATCGACATTTCTTATCCTCCGTGAAAGCCTGGGAACCGACCGAGAGTAGATCCTCAGCTCTACCCCTCTTTTCCGGGCCTCGGTCTCGTATTCCTTCCGCAACCTATCCATCCCTCCTATAAGAGCAATACACATAAAGCTCCTCCAATAATTGAATCTAAGTCTCAATAATCTATTGATGGATATCTGTCAAGGAATTGAGGGGGGTAGTCTTATATAATGTTGACAAGGCTGCTGTGCTGGGTAACTTTTCTAAGGCTTCCGGGGTCGTCTAACTGGTAGGACATGGGACTTTGGATCCCAGTATCCAGGTTCGAATCCTGGCCCCGGAGCCATTTCAAATCACTCTGGCCAGTCCCTTAAAAACCTTCCCGGGGAAATCACCACCGCATCGATCTTCTGTTAATGCAATTAAGCTTTCAAATGTAGGCAAAAACATACAAGCTTAGAAAGTTTTTTAAAAATAATTGACCTTAAACACTAATTTTGCCTAAAATTTTCCAAAATAGACAAAAAGAGGAGAGGGCTCTTTGCTATCTGGTTTGGGCGAGGGAGGAAAATGGTTGTCCGTGATCAAGAAAGGCTTCGGACTAGGGCCTGAAGAAGAAAAAGTTCTTCTGATAGCCCTGGGCGCCGAAATCGGGGAACAAGAGATCGTCTCCTCCCTTAAGGCCGAAAAGCTCCTCTGGCCAACTCCAGGTTTTACCAGAAAACTCCTCAAGCTCAGCCCCCAAAAGATGAGAGAGCTTTTTGCTCCGGAAGGACTACTACGGTCATTATATCTCATAAAGTTTCTGGATCCTTTCCCTGAAGAGCCCTTCTGGCGCCGACCATATCGATTAGCGGATGGTCTTCTGGACAGACTCTTAGGCCTTGAACCTTCGGCAGAACGGTTTCAGGGCCTAGTTGAAGAGATCAGCCCTCCGGAATGCCAACACCTCAGCCCAGAAGCCAAAGAGATTGCCCGGCTTGGAATCCTGGCCAAGCAGCAAAGACGCCCTCTCTGGATTCAGCTTTCTGGTCCCCGGATCTCCCGGGAGGTAGTCCTCGAAGAGGCCCTTTTCCTCTTAGGGCTTTCCGGCTGGCGGATAAACCTTGATCTTTGGGGCTCAGAAGAAAAGGGGCTGGATTCCTTGGCCACTGTGATCCGAGAGGCCCTCCTTTCCGGTCGGGTCTTGATACTCGAAGGGCAGTGGCCAGAAAACAAGGCCCGAGCAGGTTCCGTTGTTGAGCGTCTTGGCTGGTTGGTCTTTAGCTTGGGGCCAGAACCTAAAAGGCTTTCCTCCAGATGGATTAAGGCCTTCTGGCACCTTGATCCCCTTAAGGCCTCCTATGGTCAGCAGATCTGGCAGGAGGTCTTAGGTGAAAATAAAGCCAGAGGTCTTCCTTTGGTAAGCCGAAGAGAGGCCTGGGGAGTAATGGGCCAGTTTTCCGGGCCCCAAAGACTCCATAGACCTCTTTGGATCGAAAATCTTCTTCTGGGGCGCGCAGAAAATGGATACCAAAGGCTGACAAGGATCATTCACCCCCGCCGGAGCCTGGACGATTTAATACTTCCCGAAGAAGAGTTTTTCAAACTGAGGCTTCTGGTCTCTTTTGTACGGGAAGCCTCTATTCTTGAGAACTGGGGACTTAACAGAATCATCTGGCCCAGGTTAGGCATCAATGTTCTCTTCCGCGGGCCATCTGGCACCGGCAAGACCTTAGCCGCCGAGGCCTTGGCCCAAGAACTCGGACGCCTTCTCCTTAAGATTGATCTCTCTGTGGTGGTTAGCAAATGGGTGGGAGAAACAGAAAAACGTCTCTCCCACGTCTTCGACTGCTTGACTTCCTCAGAGGTGGTGGTCTTCTTTGATGAGGCTGACTCCCTCTTTGGCCGGCGCACAGAACTTAAAGATTCCCGAGATCGCTATGCCAATCTAGAGATCAACCATCTTCTCCAGAAGATGGAAGAGCATCAAGGGCTGGTCATCTTGGCCTCAAACCTTACGGCCAATCTTGATGAGGCCTTCTTGAGGCGAATCGATATAGTAATCAACTTTCCCTTCCCTGATGAGGCGGCCCGGCTCCGGCTATGGCGGAAGCTTATTCCCCAAGAGATGCCCCTAAAGGAAGAGATCGACGTCTGCCAGCTTGCTCGTCGGTTTCGACTCACCGGAGGCCAGATCAGAAACGCTGTTCTAACGGCGGCCTTCCTTGGGGCCTCAAAGGGATGTGTCTCTAAAGAAGATCTGCTTCAGGCCATTGAGCTCGAATATCAAAAACTTGGAACTTCAACCCTGGAGAGCACCCTTGGGTCCTGACAGGAAAAAGATTTCTCAAAAGAGGAAGGTAAAAGGGCAGACCAAAACCGGCCGACCCCTGCCCCCTGCCCTTAGAAGACGTTTTGAGGCCCAACTGGGGGAAGATCTCCAAAAGGTAAGGATAATAGAAGGAGAAGTGGCCGAAAGGGTTGTCCGGACCCAAGGCGTCAAGGCCCTTAGCTTTAGGGATGAGATCTTTCTGGGGCAAGAGGCCAGGGAGCAGAAAAAAGAAAAGATCCTGGCCCATGAGGTTATCCATGTCATCCAGCAACGCAAATCCCAAGTAGCCCCTCAGGCTCTGAGACCCCGGGGCTCATTGACCGCAGCCGAAAGAGAGGCCCAGCTTTTAGGGGCCTTTTTGGCCGCAGATCTTGGACCTGTCCGCGTGAAGCAGCCTGCCTTTGGTCCCCTGGGCTTTGAGGAGCCTAAAGGGGGAGCCTCTTCCCAAATTCCCTCTTTTGAGATTAAGGGTCAGAACCACTTCAAACCTCCTGAACCTATAGCCCAGAAGATTGTCGAAGCTGGTCGGGAAGGCTTTGAAGTAGCTCTCCATTACGGAAAACTAGCCCGAGGGCTGATCCACATAAGGGCCACAGACCATGGCCCGGAAGGCCCCATTTTCTCTAGTCGGGAAACCGGTATTTTGCCTTTAAGGCGTGAGCTTCTTCCCGGAGTACCTTTGGCCCTTTTGATTCACCTCAGACGAAATCGGATCACCGGATACTTGGGGATAAAGGAAAGTCAAGGATTCCGGCCCTTAAGACACATTAACCAGCGCTATCTTAAGGACTATCCTCAACTCTTCGGCCTTCCAGCAATGGATCTTTTAAGAGGCATCAGGGTCGAGAATCGTCTTAAGGATGGGATTCTTAACTTTGCTATAAAGGATGTCCGTTTCCGACTCCTTAAGGCCTTTAAGGGAAGGCTCTCCTTGGAGCTCAAAGACGAGAGTCTGCTCCTCACTGAGGCCCAAGCCCAAATGGCCATCCAAGGTCTTTTTGAGACCAAAGTTGATTTCCACCGGGCCAAAGATGGATTTCTCGAAGGGGAGACCCAGGCGGAAGTCAATCTGGGAGCCCCAGCCAGGGGTAAAGTCGATCTCAGGTGGGACCGAGAAGGGCTTTCGGGAAAGGGGCAGATCTCCTATAGAAATGAAAAGTTCTCCGGGAAGATTGCTGTCTTTGTTTTCAGCAAGGACAAGACCCGAGAGCTCCTCGAAGCCAAGAACATTCCAGCCAGAGACTTAAAGAAAAAATTTGGAATCCTTGCCGAAGGAGACCTGACCTTTTCTTTTACCGATTGGCTCAGCGGAACAGCCCATGTGGTCATCGATCCCTTTGGGCACTTAACAGTCATTGGGGAAATAACTCCTCAGAGAGAATTTGAGCTTTTCCCCCAAAAGACCTTCCGTAAACCACTGCCTCGACTCGAGGCCCGGGCCAGATACGGTCTTCCTGTGGTGGGGAACATTTTTATCTTCATCGGGGTTGGCCTTGAGCTCTGGGCTATGATGGGGCCGGGTAAATTTTACAACATCCAGATCTCTGGAACCTATTCTACCGATCCCCAGGTGGCCAAAAATTTCGAGATTCAAGGAAGTATCAATATTTCTGCCGCCGCCGGGCTCGATGTCCGGGCCGAAGGGGGCGCCGGTCTGGAGATTTTGGCCCACGATATCAAGGCAGGCGTTGGCCTTACTGGCCGGGCAGGGGTCAAAGGCTACGCTGAAGCTGTCCCCATCATCGGCTACCGAGAACCGACCCCGGAGAAGAAAGGCCAATTCTTTATCCGCGGAGAGTTGGAGATGGCCGCCCAGCCTTTCTTGGGACTCGGAGGGGATGTTTTTATTAAAGTAGATTCTCCCCTTCTTTCCCCCCTTCCGGACAAGACCTGGAGGTGGCCTCTTTTTAACAGGCAATGGCCACTTCCGGGGACTTTGGGGATTAAGGCCCAGGTGGAATACGTCTTTGGCTCAAAATCCTGGCCTCGCATTGAATTCGGGCAGGTGGACTTTAATCCGACTAAGTTCATGAGCGATATCATGGCCAAACGAACTCAGAAGGGCCGAGGAAGCCCAAAGAAGGTACGGGGGAGGTGGCGAGAGAAAAACCAGCATGCCCTTCGTCCACCAGAGACCCGAGACTCCAAATCACCAGGGCTCAAAGAAGGTCTCCCTAAGGCCCCAGAGCCCTGGAGTCTCTCCCGAAAAGCCCGATCCAGGATCAGGCGACGCCTCCCGAGGAAGAAAAGGCCTCATACAACCTTTGAGCCTCCCCAGAAAACCAGCCGAAGATTCGCTCCCAAAGGGGCCGAAGTAGAGAGGGCTGACCGCCGAGGAGAGGCTGTTGAGGCCGTCAAGAAAACCCTAGCCCGCCTTCCCAAACCAGCCGACCGAGGCCGACTCAAACAAGAACTAAAAAGACTCAAGAAAAGATATGGTTTCCAGATTCTAAGGGCCCACTTCGCCTACAAGTTAGCCCATATATATGCCGAGATGAGCCCTGGTCTGGATTTGGGAACCATCCCCCTTAGGCCCTTTAAGACCTGGGGGACGGTCAAGGTTGGAAAACGACTGGTTAGTTATGAATACCGCCAGGACTCTCAAAGAGGCGGAAGGCTCATCTTCACCAGCCTTCTTCTCCCCCGGGCTAAATATGAAATTCCTTATATTCGCAAGAAGTACACGGCCAAGGCCATAAATGCCAATCTTCTCAAGCCGCTTTCCCCCCGAAAAGACCAGCAACGCCGCAAATGGTGCGAGAAGGTCTCTCCGATAGATCTCGGAAAACGGCTCGACGAGCTCGAAAGACTTGACCTCAAACGGGGATTAGATCCGGAGCTGGCCCGAAAAAGGAGCCAAAAGATCATCTCTCGGGGCCTTCACAAGATTCCTATCTGGTCAAAGACCGGAAACTTCTTCCCTCAGGTCAAACAGAATTTTGACGTCGATCACCTCATCGAACTCCAGCTTGGAGGACCGGACACCCTGGACAATTATATCCTTCTTCATTTTTCGGCCAATCGATCCTCAGGGATAGTCTTCAGGAACTATCTCTATAGTCTGAGGACAGAGGCCAAGGAAAAAGTCGAAAAAAAGCTCCAGGAAGAGGAAAAAGGGATCAAGGTAGAGGCTCTTTGGCTGAGGAAAAGGGCCGGCCAGCCTCCAGAGATAGGCGGCGGCCGGGTGGGACGGCGGCCTATCTGGACCAAAACTCAGATCCAGGCCGGAGAACATCTTCTGGTCCTCCGGGACAATCCCAACCTTTATCAGAAGGTTGTTGAGACATCCGGATCAAAGACATGTCCACTGTAATTTCCGCCGTAAGCCGAAGTCTGATCGAGATCCTAAAAGAAGGCCTTAAGGACCTTATCCCTAATCCCAATGAGGGAATAGTCCTTTCTTCTCCAGGAGACCTCGGCCCCTCCCATACCCCCAGGCTCTGTCTCTTTCTTTATGAAGTTAGGGAAAATGCCTATCTCAAAAACCGGGATCCCGAAGGTCTCAGAGGCCGACAGCGTCCCTGTTTGGCCCTTGACCTATACTATATGTTGACCACCTACGCCCCTTCCCAGATGGTCGATCGTACCGAGGCCACCCTGGAAGAATACCGCATCCTAGGACAGGCCATGAGGATTCTTCAGGAGCATAGTCTTCTAACTGACCCCTATCTTCGGGGAAGTCTTATGGGAAGTGGCCTTCAGCTGAGGGTCCTCTTCAATCCCATTCCCATCGAGGAGATGGCCCGGATCTGGAACGCCTTTCATACCCGTCCCTTCAAACTTTCTGTCTGCTATCTGGTCACCCCGGTGATCATCGAAACCGACGAGGAATCCTTGGCACCGACCAGAGAGATAAAGGTCTGTCTGGAGGCGAAATGAAGGAAATCATCCTCGTTCGACCCTCGCTGGTACTTCGTCTAAAAGACGCCTTTACCGGTCGACCGCCCCATCTCCCCTATAGTCTCGATCTGGCCGATGCCTTGGTAGCTGTCCGCCGCAACCGGCTTGAGGATCTGCTCCTTTATTCCTCTGGAGCCGGGCCTGGGAGGATCGTCATCACCAGCCCATATTATCGAAGGGTCAAAAGGGTGTTCTCATCAAACGATGATTTCCTCGAGATCCCTCTCTATCCTGGCCGGATTTATCCCTTCCCTCGAGGATCAACTGTGCTCAGTGGCCAGGTGGTTAAAGAGGACGAAAGCGAACCTGTCTTGGCCACGGTCATAGTCCGTCTTAAAAGCGAGACGATTGTCTCTCAGTCCGACAGCCAGGGTTTTTTTGTCCTCTTTCCAGAGAGGATCTCCCCCCAAGACCTAATCAGAACCAACAAGGGCTGGCTGATCCCCGGGCCAGACGGATCCGAGGAAGTGGAGCTGGAAATCAGAGCCTCAGGCTTTAAGACCCTGAGGCTTACTCTTCCTTGGCCCCTTGGCAGGATTACCTATCAAGGGGCCCAACTCAGCCCAGAGGGAGGTTAACATGCCTGAGTATCTTGCACCTGGGGTCTACATCGAGGAGTTTGAAATCGGGGCCAAGCCGATAGAGGGCGTCAGCACCTCAACTGCGGCCTTCATCGGCATAACCGAACGGGGGCCAGAGGCCCTCCGTCTGGTAACAAGTTTTCCGGAATACCAACGGATCTTCGGAACCTATGTTCCCTACTCCTATCTCCCTTATGAGGTAGAAGGATTCTTCTTAAATGGTGGCAAACGTTGTTATGTCACCAGGGTCCTAGGAAGTGAAGCCAGGGAGGCCTCTGGCCAGATCTCCCGAAACAACAAGGTTCTCCTCAAGGTCTCCAGCAAAGACAAAGGTGAGTGGGGCAACCGGTTGGTCCTGCTTCTCAGGGTTGATCCAAACACAAAAGAGGCTCGGGATTTAAACATCTTTTACTTCGTCCAAAAGCCGACCAAGGCCCTTAAAGATCTGGGCCTTGAAGGCAATAAAACAGAAGTCGAGCTCGATATAAGCCAAGAGGCGATCCAGAAGAAATTACGGACCTTAGTCTCTCTAGCCAAGGCCCAGGAGACCTTTCCCGTCTCCTCTGAGGAGGAGACTGCTTACGATCTCAAGGATGAAGTCCAAAAACGTTCCCTTTTCATCAAAATCAGCGAAATAGCCCCGGAAGGAGAATGGAAAAATCTTAAAAAATCCGTTCTTTTTGTCCTCAAAGGAGGGGCCAATGGCTCTTTTGAAGACAAGACCGTCTTCAGCACCCCTCTTGAGGAGCTCGAAAAGATAGAAGATATCTCCCTCGTCTACCTCCCCTACCCTTTGGTCTCCAATTGGGACGAGACCTGGGGAAGACCCTTTGAGAGCACAAGTTATGATTCCCTGATCCAGGATCTCATTGCCCACTGCGAGAACTTGATGGATCGTTTTCTGATCATCGATTGCCCTCCCAAACAAGACAAAATGAATGATGCCTATCTCAAGCCTCGGAGTAAATGGGATACTAAATACGCTGCCTACTACTATCCCTGGATCAAGATCTATGATCCCCTGAGCAAAAAGATCCAGATCGTCCCCCCGGGCGGCTATGTAGCCGGGGTATATGCCCGGAGCGACACCGAGCGTGGAGTCCACAAGGCTCCAGCTAACGAGCCTCTGCGCGGTGCAGTGGATCTTGAGTATCTCCTCAGCAAAGGCCAACAGGACATCCTCAACCCCAGAGGGGTCAATTGTCTGAGGGCCTTTCCAGGAAGGGGGATCAGGGTCTGGGGGGCCCGGACCCTTTCTAGTGATCCTGTCTGGAAGTACATCAACGTCCGCCGGCTCTTTATCTTTATTGAGAAGTCTGTGGAAAGGGCCATTCAATGGGTCGTCTTTGAACCCAACAGCGAACGCCTTTGGGCTCGGGTACGTCAGAGCGTAAGCGAATTTTTGATCCGGGTCTGGAAGGACGGGGCCCTGATGGGGACCACACCTGAGGAGGCCTTCTTCGTCAAATGTGACCGGACAACCATGACCCAGGACGAGATCGACAACGGTCGCCTGATAGTCGTCGTCGGGGTAGCCCCGGTTAGGCCGGCGGAGTTTGTTATCTTCCGGATCGCCCAGTGGGCGGGTGGATCGGAAATCTCTGAATAAAGGAGGGAAGCCATGCCTGTAGGACAGAGAAAAGACCCTTACCGCAACTTTCGCTTCCTGGTGGAGATAGACGGCATTGTCCAGGCTGGCTTCAGTGAGGCCACTATTGCCGACAGCAGCCAGGACGTAATCGAATACCGAGAAGGAAGCGACCCACCTACCTTAAGGAAGCTTCCCGGTCTGGCCAAATACGGCAACCTGACCCTCAAATGGGGCGTGACCGACTCCCTTGAGCTCTACCATTGGCGCAAGTTGGTCGAAGACGGCAAGATCGACCAGGCCCGACGTAATGTGGCCGTAATCGTCCTGGATGAGGAAGGGAGGCCTGCGGCCCGCTGGGAATTTCAAGCCGCTTGGCCCAGTAAATATGATGCCCCGGACTTAAACGCCAAGGGGAATGATGTCGCCATAGAGACCTTAGAGATCGCCCACGAGGGAATGAGAAGAGTCCAGTAAAACAGGAGGTTGGTAAATGCCGCTCCAGACAGAGTTCGAGTTCACCCTGCCTAAGGGCTACATAGATGAAAATGGGGAGGTCCATCGCCAGGGGATTATGCGTCTGGCCACTGCCGCCGACGAAATCTTGCCCCTTAAGGATCCTCGGGTCCAGAATAATCCGGCCTATCTGAGCATCATCGTCCTCTCCCGAGTAGTCACCCGGTTAGGGAGTCTTCCCGAGGTCAATCCCCGGATAATCGAGGGGCTCTTCCTGGAAGATCTTCTCTATCTCCAGGATCTATACCGCCGCCTTAATGGCGGGGGGCAATATCAGATCAAATCCCGATGCCCCCAGTGTGGGGCTGAAGTGGAGGTGAGTCTTTTGGCCCCGGGGGAATAGAAGGCTACCCCCTCGAGAACCTTTTCGAGGAGGTAGCCTTCATCGCCTACTACTTCCACTGGAGCTATGAAGAGATCCTCAATCTGGAACATAGAGAACGAAGACAATGGTGCCAAGAGATAAGTCGAATAAACCAAAAGATCAAAAAGGGATCCTCACCAGACCAAGGCCTCTACTGAGGTCCTTGGCCCTTTTAAAGTCTCCGGGGGCAAAGGTGAAGGCCTTCTCCGACTGGCTCCTCTCCCGCCATCGACCCCAGGTGGCCCCATCATCTTGTTGGCCGCCTTTAGGCCTTTTTTATCTGACCGCAGCCCCCCTCTGGAGGGGGTTATCCCTGATTCTCTTTCTCCCAAGGGGCCCTGCTCCCTCAAGGCCCTGGCTTTCAAGGAAGCAGGAAGCAAAGATCAGCTTATTTTCAAGGCCTATCCTCCAAAGCCTTTGGAGAAGAAGCCCCCTGGAGGCTGTCTTCCTCCCCCAGGGGACCGTGCACAAAGAGGCTTCTTTTCTAGAGGCCCCTGGGTCTCCTGGCAGAGATCCGCACCGTGGAGTTTGGAACCCTAGAGAAATCTCTCCGGATGGAAGACCTGAAGGCCTTACACACCCTTTAAAGCTCTGCTCGACAAAGCCCCTAACCTCCTCCAAAGTTTCCCTGGGTCCAGGAGGCTTCTTTTCAAGGCCCCCGAAGGCCCATTTAACCATATTGAGCTCTTTGGCCTCCTATCAGGTCTGGGAGACCGTCTCTTTTGGCCCGGTAGGGACCTTGAGGACGATGATCTCCCAGGCAACACCAGGTTTACCTCCCCAAAGAGAAGAGGCAACAATGTTCAGATCTTATTTAGATCTGGAGAAAGCAGGAGGAGGTTTCCCCATTATTTACTCCTTGAGGGGTAAGGAGACTCCTCCTAGGTCAACTTCTCATGAAGTTAGCCCCCCTGTCCCCAAGACAGGGGGCAATCTGATTCATCTTTCCAGCCCACAGGAGCTTAAGGCCCCTTTTGGAGCCGAGAAGATCGATTGCTCCAGAAGACCACCTGAGGGACCTCAGGTCTCGAGACCTCAGACATCGAGGGCCCAAGTCCCGGATCCTCTCCCCTTAGAAAGGGGCCAGAAGCTTAAGGGCCGGGCTGATGATCTTCCGGCCTCAATGGTGGAGAGCTTGGCCGAACGGCTTTTTGCTCCCCTTATGAGACGTTGGCGCCAAGAGCTTGAAAGAAGGGGAAGGAGGTTCCATGGCTAGAGCCGGCCAGCGGCAAGACCCTTTTCTTTCCTACCGCTTCCTGGTAGAGATTGCCGGTCTTATTGTCGGCGGCTTTGAAGAGGTCTCCGGGATTGAGGCCACAGTGGAGATCGAGGAGATCCCCGAAGGTGGGGAAAACCAGCTTGTTTACCGCCTGCCCAAGGGAGCCAAGTACGGCAACCTTGTCCTCAAAAGGGGGCTTATAAGCTACGAGCTTTGGGACTGGTTCGAAGAGACCCTAGAGGCCCTAAACTTCCGCAAACCCATTCCTTTCAGGACCGTCAACGTCATTGTCCTCGGTACCCAGGGTGAGGAAGTTTTTCGTCTGGGCTGTGAGAGGGCTTGGCCTTTTAAATGGATGGCTCCGGAGCTCAAGGCCAAAGAAGCCACCGTGGCCATCGAGACTCTGGAGATCGCCTATCATGGTCTAAGGAGGTTTTAGTGGCCGTCAAGAAACCCAAGGCCGAGATCCGTATCCTTACTGAGGACGGCCAAGAGAAGAGAATACGTTTTGACTTCAACCCGGCGGAATACAGTCTCGACTATGGCAACCGTTTCCAGACCACCAGTCTTCCGGGATTTGAACAGCCCCTCGTCCAATTTGTCTCTGGCGAGGGAGAGACCCTTCAGATGGAACTTGTCTTTGACACTACCCAGGACAACCCTCCTGGGGATGTACGCGAGAAGACCGGGGCCCTGCTTAAGGCCGTCCATATTGACCCGGATCTCCATGCTCCCCCGATCTGTGAGTTCACTTGGGGAAGTGTCCATTTTCGGGCGGTAATAGAGAAGGTCAGCCAGCGCTACGTACTCTTTCGAGATGATGGAGTCCCGGTACGAGCCAAGGTGAGTCTTTCTTTCAGACGTTATGCTACCGTCAGGGAACAACAAGATCGGAAGCCTCTCCATTCATCGGATGTAAGTAAGACCCGGATCTTGAGTCGAGCGGACAATCTCTTTCTCTTGGCTTGGAGAGAATACGGAGATCCTGAGGCCTGGAGGATCATTGCCAAGGCCAACGAGCTTTCAGACCCACTGGACGTGGAACCAGGTACCGTTCTCCTCCTGCCCCCTCTCAACAAGGAGGAGCTATGAGGCTTGCGGAAAGATACGGCCACTTCTATGCCCCTAGTATGGTTATCGAGATCGAGGGGCAGGACATCCGCAAGGAAGGTTTGGTGGCCACCAGCCTGAGTATCGATCAGATAACCGATGGAGCCGCCAAGTTTGGTTTTACCCTCCCCGGTCTTCAGGGCTCTCCTGGATCGCTTTCCACTAAAAGGGAACTCTTTTCCTTTGGACAGTCGGTGGCCATCTATCTGGGCTACGGAAGTCGGCTTTTCTTAATGCTCGAGGGACTGATCACTACAGTCTCTTATTCCTTCACCGTGGATTCTCCTCCTGAGATTCGAGTAGAGGGCTTCGACCTACTTTTTCCCATGATGAGGCTCCGCTTGGCGGCCAAAGAAAAGAAGCACCGCTGGCCAAGAGCCACCGATAGCGAAGTGGCCAAGGAGATCGCCAGCCGCTACTTTCGCCAGACAGAGATCACCGATACCCGGATACGTCATCCGCAGATAGTCCAAAGGGAAGAAGAAAGTGACTTCCAATTTCTCAAACGTTTGGCTGAAAGGAACGGTTTTGAAATCTTCTGTCGGATAGACCAGGAAGGTCAGAGATCTGTATTCCGCTTTGCCCCACCTCGTCTGGAGACCTTGGGCCACGACCGGCCAGATCTTAGGCTTTCCTTCGGCCAGGATCTACTCTCCTTCACCCCGACCATTAAGATGAACCAGGTTGTCAGTCAAGTAATCGTCCGGGGTTGGGATCCAAAGAGCAAGAAGGAAATCGAAGCCCGAGCACCCAAGACCACTCCCCGAAGACCAAGGGGCAAGACCAGTGGTCCCCAGACGGCCCTGAAGGCCCTTAAGGAGCCAGTAACCCTTGAAGTCCGGCTTCCGGTCTTCAGCCGCGAAGAGGCCCAGGCCCGAGCGGAGGCCCTGCTTCTTAAGGCCTCAGAGGGGCTTGTAGAAGGTGAGGGGGAGTCAGTGGGGATCCCTGAGCTTGTTCCCGGAAAGGTCTTGAAAATCCAGGGGCTGGGTCCGGAATTCACCGGCCCTTTTTATGTCTATCAAACCACTCACAGCTTTGGTTCTAATGGATACCGGACCACCTTTAGGATAAAGGAGGCTAGCTTTTATGCTCCCTGAAGATTCTTCCAGACAGGAATCAATCATTGGAGTATCAGTAGGAATCGTCACCAATAACCAGGATCCCGAAGGTCTGGGACGGGTAAAGATCTGTTTCCCCTGGGTGGAGGGCCAGGAAGAGTCTTATTGGGCCCGAATAGCTACCCCCATGGCCGGGAACAAAAGAGGGATCTTTTTCCTTCCCGAGGTAGGCGATGAGGTGCTGGTGGCCTTTGAACAGGGAAACATCGATTATCCTGTGGTCATCGGGGCCCTATGGAATGGGAGGGACCTTCCTCCAGAGGACAATGCCGACGGCCAGAACAACCGCCGCCTCATCCGCTCTCGAAGCGGCCATGAGATCATTTTTGACGACACCCAAGGTTCCGAGACCCTGATCCTCAAAAGTGCTGGAGGGCAGAAAATCACCCTCAAGGCGGCCCAAGGTCAGGAGATAATCAGTATTGGCGATGCCCAAGGGAACCAGATGGTTATCAGGGGCGCCAAAGGTCAGATAGAGATAAAGGCCCAAGGGGAAGTCATCCTAGAGGCCCTAAACATAAAGATCAAGGCCGGAGCCAACCTGGAGCTGTCCTCCTCGGGCACGGTGACCATCCGAGGAGCCATGGTCCAGATCAACTAACCAGGAGGTGGTCATGCCGCCAGCAGCCCGTCTGGGTGAGATCAGCAATCATCCCGGGACCATCACCGGGCCCGGCAATCCTACCGTGATCATCGCCGGGCTACCGGCGGTCACCATAGGGGACATGCATGCTTGTGCCTTTCCTCCTCCGCCGGCTCATCCCCCAAGCCCCCTTGTCTCTGGATCGGCGACGGTCTTCATCGGTGGCCGACCAGCAGCCAGACTAGGGGATCTTACAGGTTGCGGGGCCACTGTGCTCACCGGAGCAACCAGCGTGATTATCGGAGGTTAGGAATGGACCGAGAAAAATCTTTTCTGGGTCAAGGAATGGCCTTTCCCCCGGGCCTTAACCCAAACGGAACCCTTAGGGTCTCAAAGAATGAGGAAAGTATCCGCCAAGCCATAAGAATTATTCTTTCTACCCCCCTGGGGCAGCGTCCCATGCGGCCAGAGTTTGGTTGCGGTGTTCATAAGTATGTCTTTGAAGAACTCAATGCTGCCAATCTGGCTCGAATTCGGGAAGAGGTCCGGGAGGCCCTTGTCCGTTGGGAGCCCCGGATCGTCCTAGAGAAAATAGACGTTCGTCCAGAAGATGGACAGGCCCTGGTAGAAATCACCTACCGGATAAGGGCTACCAACCATCGCCAAAACCTGGTCTGGCCTTTCTATCTTAAGGAGGGTGGCTGATGGAAGACCGCTTCAGCCTTGATCCGCGCACTGCCCAAGAGATTTACTCCGAGCTTAAAGATCTGGCCCGCATATTTCTACCCGAGTGGCGGCTCGAAAGGGATCCCTTGGGCCGGGGTCTCCTTCGCACCGTGGCCGAGATCTGGGGGGAGTTTCTCGAGAACCTTAACCGGATTCCGGAGAAGACCTTCCTTGATTTTCTGAGACACACCGGCCTAAGACCTCAAGGTCCTAAGGCGGCCCGAGGAATCGTCGTCTTCACCCTTAACGAAAGGGCCCCGGGGCCGATTACCATTCCGGCTCGGAGCAAAGTGGCCGCCGGGGAAGTAATCTTTGAGACGGAGGGAGAATTCCTAGCAACCCCGGCCAGACTCAAGGCTCTGATCAGCACCCTGCCCGAAAAAGACGCCTATTTTAACCATCTGAAGGACCTTGAAAAAGGAAGACCCTTCAGACCCTTTGAGGGAGAAAACCTCCAAAGACATGTTCTGTACCTGGGGGCCAAAGAAAGCTTTCTGCCCGGAGGCCGCTGCGACCTCCTTCTTGAATTCGATCAGGAGCTACCTGCTCTCTTACTCCGGGAGGCCTTCTCCTGGTGGGCCTTTGATGGCCGGGGATGGATGAGGCTTGAGGTTCAGATAGCTCCCTATCTTCCCTTGCCAGGGAGTCCCACAGGGCCACCGCTTCGCTTTCAAGGAGCCAAGGCGGATTGGTTCGGAAAAAGCCCCCCCTCCTGGAAGAGGGGCCGCTGGAGGTATTTTCTGGGCTATCGCCGATACCGGGCCTGCCTCCGACTTCCCCAGGATTTAGGTCCGGCCACTGCCAAAGATCTGGGCTTTAAGGGAGATGAGACCGCCTTTTTTTGGATCAAACTCGAAACCCGCACTCCCCCCCTGCCTCCCCTTTCTGGAATCTATCTGATTACCTCCAAAGAGCTTCTGAGCAGAGGAATTCCCGATTTTCTGACAGCCGGAGGCCGGGCCCTGCCCCCAGAATCTGATCAACCCCTTCGACCTTTCGGCCATCCTCCTGTGCCGGGAACGGCCCTTTACCTCGGGTTAAGACATCCTGTTCTTCCTGAACAAAGGTTTCGGATAGATCTTGAAGGCTACTCCTACACCCCAGGGGGCTTATTTATGGCCAGAGTTTCCGAAACACAGGGGCCCCCTCTTTCTTGGGAGTTCTTCGATGGCCAGGGTTGGCAACATCTGCCTGGCTCCTGGAGCCGGACCGAAGGGAGTCTTTCGTTCTCCTTCACCAGCCCCTCAGAGATCCGCCCCTCAGAGATAAACGGCCATCAGGCCTACTGGCTAAGGCTTAGCTATCAGGGAACTTTGCCGCTAAGCCCCCAGGGGCCGGGGCTTTCCTTCAACGGACTCGCTATTGTGGCTGAGGGAGAAAAGCTGTCCACCTTCGAGGCCATCTGGGCTGAAAATAGCGGAAATATAGAAAAGATCTTGGAAAATAGGTCCTTTTTCACCCCGTTGGCCGGAGAGAAGGCCCTCTACTTTGGCCTCAACTGCCCTCTGACAGGAGGACCTTATCAACTTTATCTGGACCTTGAAGAACGTCCCAGGGAGCCGGTGCCGGTCATCTGGGAAGCCCTGGGGCCTCAGGGTTGGCAAGAGATTCTGGCCTTTGATGAAACCGATGGCCTGAGCCACTCCGGACTATGGCGTCTTAATCTCCCCCAGGCAACCACAGAAACCAGGTGTTTCGGAATCCAAGGCCACTGGCTAAGGGCTAGGCTACCCCAGGGAATGGAGGGAAGATGGAAAGGAGCCCACTTTAACGCCGTCCGCATCAAGGAGGGTGAGACCTTTGAGGAAAAACATCCCCTTAAGGGCCTCCCTGGGGAGGAGGTGGCCCTGTCCCGGGCTCCCCTAGTGGAACTTAAGGTCTTCGTAAAAGGTGAACCCTGGTTGTTAGTTGATGACCTCAGCTTCTTCGGGCCAGAAGACAAGGCCCTTTGGGCCAGCCTTAAGGACGGAATCATTCGCTTTGGCGACGGGCAGAAGGGGGCCCTGCCTCCTGCCGGTGATGATGCTCTCAGGGTCGTCTATCGGGTAGGAGGTGGCCCCCGAGGCAATGTAGCCCCTCAGGCCATAGACCAAGCCATCTCCGGGATTCCCTTCTTGCTCGAGGTCAACAATCCTCTGCCAACCACCGGCGGAGCAGCAGCTGAGGATAAGGAAAGCCTCATTAAAAGGGGCCCCCAAAGGCTCCGGCATCGGGGGCGTCTGATCACCTCGAGGGATCTTGAAGAGGGTTTAGAACAGATGGAGGAGATTTCTCGGGCCAAGGTGCTAGAAGAAGGAGGGCACCTGAACATTTATCTTCTTCCAGCCTCAGAGGATCCCAGACCCTGGCCAAGCCCCCAGACCCTTAAATGGCTAAGAGGCTATCTTCCTCCCAGGCTTCCCCTGACCGTCTTTGGGTTCCGGCTCAGCGGCCCGGAATACTGGGAGGTCTGGATCTGGGCAGAGATCATCACCGAGGCCTCTGTCTCTGGCTTCCGACTTACGGAAGAGGCCAGCCAGAGGATCACCTCTTTTCTCCACCCAGTAAGAGGCGGCTATGAAGGCCGGGGCTGGCCCTTTGGCCGCTTGCCATTTCGTTCTGATTTTCTGGGACTCCTTCATCAGACAGAGGGCATCCTAGAGGTAAAAAGACTCAAGGTCAGGCTTAGACCCCCAGGCAGGAGCTGGATAACCCTAGAGGACGACATCAGTCTGATCCCCTTTCCCCCCTACGGTCTAGTCACCCCGGGGCCGGTATCCATCAGTTTGGGAGGCAGCCGATGAGCTTTCCCATACCTAAACTTGATCGCCGTCGGTTTGGCGATCTTTTCAAGCAGACCCGAGAACGTCTGGCAAGTTATGCCCCAGAATGGACCAATCACAACTATTCAGATCCGGGGATAACCCTCCTTGAACTCCTTGTCTTCTTCACCGATATTCTCTATTACCGTCTGGATTATTTGGGGAAAGAACACCTAGAGGCCTATCTCCGAATCCTTAGAGCCGAAGGGGAAGGGACCGAGGAAGATCTGGCCCGCTGGCGAAAAGGCTACTTCGCCGCCCAAAGCGGGGTAGTCCCCGAAGATCTTAAGACCTTAGTTGGCCGTCTTCTTGAGATCGAGACCAAAGGGAAGGAGGAGGTCCTCAGGGTCCACCTCTTCACCGATCCTGACAGGCGTCTGGTCTCAGCCATCCCCATTTTGAAAAAGGGCGAGCTCTCTGAAGATCTGGCCCGAAGCCTGACCCGGGCCCTTGAGCCTCTAAGACCCATAACCCTGAGGCTTAAAGTAGAGCCCCCACGCTACACTGGGCTCAGCATTGAGGCCCGGATAGTCCTAAAAGAAGGCTCCCGCCTTAAGGCCATCGAGAAGGAGGCCGTAGAGAGATTCTCTGAATATCTCTCCCCGTCAAGAGGCCTTAAGGGCCAAGGCTGGCCCCCAGGAAGGGCTCTCTGTTACTCCGAAGCCGTGGCCATCCTGGAAGATACCTCGGGCATAGACGGAGTCGGCACCATTCGGCTACGCCCCGATCCCACGGGCCGAAAGGAAGAGGCCCGAATCCTGCCAGCCCCCGGGGCCTTCTTTAGGCTCTCAGAACTCCGGCTCATCAGGATGAGAGGCAGAGAGGAGGTCTGTTGGTGGGAAAAATAACCCATATTCCCTTAAAAGACTTCAAACTTAGCGGCCTGGTACTAGAATCAGGTGGTCTTTGCCTAGAGAAAAAGACGGCCTTTAAGGAAGAACCGCTCCTTAGGCTCGAAGGGGTAATCGATGCCTTTATGTTGCCCTGCCGGAGACTTCTTGTTCTCAGAGCCGAAGGGCTCTCTGTCTTAAGTCTTCCTGAGGCCGAAGAGCTCCCCCTCCCTGGTGCCTCTTTCTTCAGGGGAGCCCGGACCATTTGTGCCGATGAAAGGGCCTTTTATCTCCTTGAGGATAGAACGATCCGGTGTCTTTGCCGAGACACCTACCAGCTCCGCTGGCAAGCTCCCCTCAGGGCCCGTGCCCACCAAGCCTTTATCTGGCGGACAAGGCTTTTTGTCTTCAGCCTTGAGGAGGAAAAACTCCTCTCTTATCGTCTGGAAGACGGAGCCTTCCTTAAGGAAGAGTCCGTTCCCGGTCTTCGATCCTTGACGGTCGGAGAAGAAAAAATCCTTCTCAAAGAAGGAAAGATCTGGATCGCCGACCGGGCCTATCCCCTTTTAACTCCCCCTGGAGACAGCCCTAAACTCCTTGGCCTGAAAGATGAAATCTATCTCCTTAAAGGCCAGGAGCTCTTCAGACTAAAGGCTCAGGCCCAATATTGTTCTGGTATGGCTAGCAAGGTCTTTCAAGCCCGAGAGCTTGCAGGAAAGATAATTTTTGTCAGAGGTCGGGTGGCTCCCAAGGGTCTCCGACTGGAATACGAGCTTTTTGATGAAATGGGAAAAGGGTTTAAGAAAACCTCGGTCCTAGGGCCTTGTCTACCTATACCCGAAGGGATCAAGGGGCGCCTTGAGCTTAGGCTCTACCTTGATCCCATTGAGGCCTCGTCCTCACAGATAAAAGAAATCCTTCTTATCCCCTCGGCGGCCGAATGGCTGGAATATCTTCCAGCCATCTATGGCGAAGATCCAGAGACATATCAATTCCTTAAGGATCTTCTTGGCCCCTTTAAGGTCATCTATAGCCAGTTCCTAAAGACCATTGAATCCTGGCCAGAAAGGCTTTCCCCAGATACCGATGAGCCCGAGATACTCTTCTATCTGGCCGGGTTGCTCAACATCTCTCCCGAATCCCCAGAAGATATCCAAAGGGCCCTGACTCTTGTCCCCAGGCTCTATCCCTTAAGGGGTACCCGAACGGCCATTGAAGAGACTCTGGCCAAGATGGTCCCGGAGAGGGCCTTTCTGATCGAGGCCTTCCAATGGCTGGAGGTCTCCCAAGAGGACTTTGAAGCCCCTAACTGGGTGGAGCTTTTCGGACGAGAGATGGCAAGTTTTGTGGTTCTTGTCGACCATCGGGTCAGCCACGAGGAGTTCGAAACCCTCCAGTCCCTGATCAGGGACTGGAGCCCCCTGGCGGTAAAGGCCAAGATCTATCATCTTCGGCCATCTCTTCTCCTCGGCCAGCCCTTGATTCTTGGTCTTAACACCATCTTGGCCTCTGAGGGGCCGGTGATTGGCAAAAGTGCCCTGGGTCTTACTGGAGGTCTTGAAGATCGCGAGCCCGGAGGCCGCCTTGAAGAACGGGCCTGGCTCGGGCTCGACAGCTACCTAAGTTAGAGGAGGTTTCCCTATGGCCAGAGAAAAAAGATTTCCGGAAATCTTGGAGGCCTTTCCCCGAGGGCTCGAAAGAAATGCCTATTTTTACGGCAAACTTCTTACGGTAAGGGATTTTATCACCGAACAACGCTATTTCCGGGCCAAACATCAGCTCTGCCACCATAGCCTCCACGGCCTGGGGATAGTCTGGGGCCTTGAGGTCCGGGACTTCAGAGTCGTGGAGGGAACGATGCGCTTCAAGATAAGCCCCGGACTGGCCCTCGATGCCCAGGGTCGGGAGATTATCGTCCAGAGCGATGATGACTCCTTGGTCGTCAACCTTACCTTGCCCCAGGGGGCTAAACATCTGGGGCTTTTTGTTCGGATCAAAGACTGCCCTGAGGAACCGACGCCTTCGGCCTGCGATCCCCAGGAATGTCCTAACAATCGGGTCCGCGAAGTCTACGAATTCATTTTGACCCCTATCCCCCAGGACGAAGCCGGCTGGCAGGATCTTATCTGGGAAGGCCTGGTTCCTCTTGTGGCTCTCAAAGAACAGGGGGGAAGATGGCAGAAAGACCAGTCTTTCTCCCCTCCAATGGTGGCCTCCCTTCCAGAGATAGCCGAAGAGACTGAACGGCTGAGCCGGGCCTTTGAGGCCCTTAAAGAAGAGGTCGCCAGACTTAAAGAAACACTCAAAGAGGATCTAGGTGCCATTAAGAGAAAACTGGACAGTCTTTCTCAAAGGGTTATAAGGCTTGAGAGAACTCACCAAATTCATCTTATATATCTTTCAGCCCAGAACAAGTGGCAGACGACTATCAGACACGGATTTGGTCGTTTCCCGGCGGTTGACTGCTATATCCTTGTCCCCCAGGCAGTAGTCATTGCCCCTGATGGGACCGGCCGAGGCGAAATAAATTCTCTCCTTAAGGGCAAAAACATAGAAGGCGGAGTTATGGGATTTGAGCCTATCAGTAAGGTCATAGGCCCCGCCTCCCCAGAGGCAGAAAGCACTCCGCCCCCTAGCAGACGCCGGCCCTCAGCCCTTCTGACCACCGTGGCCAGACCGAGAATGACTCTGGCCGCCCTCCCCCTAGACCTTAGCCTAAAAGAGGCCATCCGGAGGGCCAAAGAGATACCTATTATCGCTCATCCGTCCGTCCCCGAGGATAAAACCCTGGCCGAACTTGAAGGGGGGGGCTACAAAGCCGCCTTGGCGTATCAACCGGTCAAAAACCACCAGCTCCTTGAGACCCTCACCGTAATTCACCCCTTGCCAGGTAGCGTTCTGATCAAAATGGCGGTAAGGGAGAATATTCGGGCAATAAGAATGATGGTTATCCTGGACGGCCAATGAAACCTCTTAAACTGGTCATCTCCGGACTCCACAGCTATCGTCAAAAGGTGGTTCTGGACTTTACCCCGGCCATAGAGGCCCAGATATTCGGCATCTTTGGACGCACCGGAGGAGGCAAATCAACCATCCTTGATGCCATTACCCTGGCCCTCTTCGGACGCATCGACCGCCTGGGGCGTTCCTTAAAGGAGGCCATCAACCCCTTCTCTGAGGCTATCTCTGTAGAGCTTACCTTTGAGGTCTCAGGAGAACAATTCCGGATCTCCCGGACCATCCCCCGCCAGGGGCGCTCCCGGGTTCTGCTGATGGAACTCCTCGGGGGTCAATTCCAAGAGACGGCCGAAAAGGATCAAGAAGTCAGCCAGAGGCTGGGAGAAATTCTGGGGATGACTTTTGAGGACTTTACCCGGATGGTCGTCCTACCCCAGGGAAAATTTGACCAGTTTCTCTTCTTGAGGCCGGAGGAGAGGGCCCGGATGCTGGGCCGTATTCTCGATCTGGAACGGCTCGGGGAGCCCCTTTTTGAACGGGTCAAAGAAGAGTGTTTGAGACATTCAAAGGCCCTTGAGATCATAAGATCTCGTCTTGAGGCCCTGGCCGGAGCTACCGAGGTGGCTCTGGAGAGGCTTAAACGTCGGGAGGCGGCCTGGGCCCATGGAAGAAAAAAACTCAAGGCCCAGAAGGACTCCCTCAACGACCGACTCCAAAGGCTAAAGGAGCTCTCTCGCCTGCTCACTGAGGCCCAAGGGTTTAGAGAACAGCTTGAGGACTTAAGTAAAAGGATCCCAGAGATAGAAGGCCTCAGAAGACGTCTGCAGCTAGCCCGGGAGTTAGCTCCGGCCGAAAAATCTCTCCGCAGGTGGCTTGAAATCGACCCGGAGTGGAGGCAGACCGAAGAGGAAAAAAAAGCCCTTCAAGAAAAGCTTGCCAAACTTAAAGATCAACTTCGGAGTCTTGAAGCAGAATTCGAACGGTTCAGGAAAGGGTATCAGCAGGCTCTTGAGGAGATAAGCTCTGTCTATGAGCGTCTTAAGCGGGCCCAGGACCTCAAGAGACGTCTTCAAGAAAAGGCCAAAGAGGCCCACAGAACCCAAGAATCTCTGAAGATGGTCCAAAACTCCTTGGGGGCTATACAGAAGGAGCTAAAGGAGGCCTTAGTTACCATCGAAGCCCTTGAGGAAAAACGTAATCATCTTAAAGGCCTTCTGGCCCACAAAGGTCTTAAGGAAGCCGAAAGGAAACTCCTTGAAGACCTCAGGTCTGGCCTACTTGATCGGGCCCTGACTATAGAAGAAAAGCTAAAGGAAAAGAGAAAAAACGGAAAAGAGCTCCAGGAGGCCATCCGTGAGGAGGCCAAGGAGCTGGCCCAGACCCTGAGGCTGACCTTCAATGGGATCCGGGATCTCGATGAGAAGGTCCGCCAAAGGATTGAAGAGCTCCAAAAACAAAGAGAACAACTGAATCTTGATATAAAGACGGCCCAGTTGATCGGGGAACTATCTCAAGGACTCCGTCCAGGAAGACCATGCCCAATCTGCGGCTCCCGAGAACACCCCCAACCGGCTAGCCCGGAGGAAGCTGAAGGGGTTCTCTGGGACTTAAGGCGTAAACTTAAAGAACTCAGGACCAAAGAAGACCAACTCAAGAAGGCCCTCCTAAGGGTTGATAAACTTAAGCAAAAAGAGGCCCAGCTGTCAGTCCTAATTGAAGAGGGCCGCTCCCTAAAGGAGGAACTAGCCAAACTAAAGGTCGCTCTTTCCGAAAGGGCCGGTCTTCCCCCTCTGATCTCCACGGCTGACCTCAACCGGGAGAGGAATACCCTCCAGCGACGGGAACAGGAAGAAAGGGATCTAAGGGAAGAACTCACCAAAGTCCTGGGCCAACAGAACCAGCATCAGCAACGGATGGATGGACTCCGAAAGAAAGAAGCTGAGCTGTCTGGAAGGCTTAAAGCCCTAGATGGACGTCTTGAGGCTCTCGAACAAGAGCTTCAGGGCCTCAAGGAAGAAATAAACGAGCTTACCCAGGGGGAAGATCCGGACCTGGCTCTGAAGAGGCTTGAGAACCAGCGGCAGAGCCTTAAAAGGCGACACGAAGCCTACGAAAAAGAAGTCCAAGGTCTGCGGGAAGAAGTCCAGGCCCTGGAGGTCAAACTGGCCCGCACAACCGAAAAGATTGAGGCCCTGGTCAGGGAAAAGGGAATCCTTGAAGAGGAAATCAAAGCTCTTGAGGTCAGATACCGCCGCCCGGCCCAAGAACTTCTCAAACTTATCCTGCGAGCAGAGGAGGTCGAAAAGATCGAAGCTAAAATAAGATCATTCGAGGAAGAGTTCTCTTGGGTCACGGAGAGACTCCGGGAGACCGAGCCCCGCCTCGGGCATCTAGGCCAGAGGCTTCCTCCCGGTGAACCCCTGATCACAGAGAGGCGGCTCAAAATGATCGAGGCTGCCCTGACAAGGATCAGCCGTTGGGAAGGGGAAATCCGGGCCGAACGCCGGCGTCTCCTCCAGGAAATAGAAGAAAAAAAGGCCCTTTTGCTCCAGGAAAAAAAGACCCTTAAAGAGGCTGAACTGGCCCAGGAACTCAAAAAGCTCATCCAGGGCAAAGCCCTGGTTAAGTTTGCGGCCCGGTTCTACTTGGCCCAGATCGTCTCGTTAGCCAATCGGCTTCTTGAAGATCTGTCCTCTGGCCGCCTATTCCTGGCTGCCCCGGATGAGGATCTCAACCTGACCATCCATGATCTGGCCTCAGGAATTACCCGCTCGGTAAAAACCCTCTCTGGAGGGGAGAGATTTCTGGTCTCCTTCAGTCTGGCCCTGGGGCTATCCGGCTATATCCAGGCCCAGAAGGCCCGGCCCATCAATTTTTTCTTTGTGGATGAAGGCTTTGGAAGCCTGGATAGCGATCTCCAGCAACAGGTAGCCAAGGTCCTTGAGCGCATGTTGGAGGAGGGACGAATCGTCGGTCTTATCACTCACCTTGAGGCCTTTCGGGAGATGGTTCCTGCTTATTTCTGGGTCGAAAAAGAGGCCGACCGCGGGACAAAGGTCAGATTTGTCAGGAACTTTGGTTGAGCTTCTGGGCAATCTTCTGGGCCAGATCGTGGGCCTCATCAAAGGCTTCCAGCCGACAGGCGGCCTCAAGGTCAGAGATCTTAAGAAGGAGTTCCAGTCGTTCAGCCTTTGGAAGTCGACGATTGGCCAGATCTTCTCGGAGACGAAGGGCCTCTTTCAGACAGGGCTCAAGAAGCTCCTTTCTTTTGTTTATAGCCTCCTGATAGGCCTTCTGGGCCCAACTTTGAGACTTCTGGAGATATCTCCTGGCCTGGGAATAATTTTTATTTTTAAGGTATTCTTGGGCTCGGGACCAAAAATAGATGGCCTGTTCATAAGACTCTCGGCTATAGCGGGTTGCTCCAGCCACAAAGGCCTCGACAATGGCCTCTTGGACTTTAGAAAGAAGCTTCGAAGGATAGGCCTCTTTCTTAAAAGGGCCAACCCTGGGAATCTCAGGGACCTTAAAGGCCACTGTCAGGCCCAAGATAAGAATAAGGACCAGGGCCTTGATGGTCTTTTCCATGATTATCTTTTTCGGAAAAAATCTCCCCGGCTCTAAGGGCAAAGTCTGTTCTTACCGAGGCCAAAAGTGGTATTTTCTGTTATTATGTCTGCCTCTTTAGAGGAGATAAGGCTTTTTTTCAGAATGAGGAGGGCTTCAGGGTGAAAAAGGTATTGGGTTTTTTGGTCATAGTTGTACTCCTTATAGTCATTGGCGGCACGACGGCCCTCTTCTTCATGAAATTTGAAGGCAGCCCCCCGAAGGTAAGGGCCGAGATCCCCGAAGTGGTCGGTCGCCAACTTGAGCTCCAGTTTACCGTCCAAGATGACAAGAACGGCCTGCGTAAGGTGACAGTGCTCATCAGTCAGGGCAAACGCCAAAAGAACATCTTCTCGGAGACCTATCCAGTCTCAGCCCTCAAGGGAGGAATCGTTAAGGAGAAAACCTACCACCTTCGGCTGTCGGCTGAAAAATTAGGCCTCAGGGAAGGCCAAGCAGAGATAACCATCCTTGTCTGGGATGGCTCCTGGAGCGGAGGTTTCAAAGGAAACGTGGCCCAGCTGAGTCAAAAGATCCAGATAGACCTCACCCCTCCCCGAATTATCCCTCTTTCATTTACTCATAATATCCGGCAAGGAGGGGCAAATCTTGTGGTCTACAAACTAGAAGAACCCGTAAGCCTCCAGGGAGTGGTCCTAGGAAAGCTTTTCTTTAAGGGCTATGCGGACAAAGACGGGCTCTACGTCAGCTATATTGCCCTTCCTTACAACATGCGCAATCCGGGGAAGCTGGCTATCCGGGCCCGAGATCTGGCTGGCAATGAGACCGAAATTCCCCTCAACTTCCGGGCCCGACCGACGAAATTCAAACGGGACCGCATCAACATCAGTGATCGGTTTCTCTCCCGGAAGATGCCCGAATTCCTCAATCGTTATCCCCAGTTCTCGGCTCAAAGCCTGATCGAGGTCTTTCTGAAGATCAACCGCGACCTACGGGCAGAAAACAACCAGCAGATCAAAAAAATCTGCCAGGATTCCCTTCCCCAAAGGCTCTGGGAAGGAACGTTTTTAAGGTTGCCTCGTTCAGCCACCAGGTCTACCTTTGCCGACCACCGCTATTACTATTACAAAGGCCGGAAGATCGACGAGCAATACCACTTGGGCATCGATCTGGCCTCAGTGGCCCACGCCCCAGTACCAGCGGCCAATACCGGTCGGGTGGTCTTTGCCAACTATTTGGGCATCTATGGGAACACGGTAATCATCGACCATGGCCAGGGAATTTTCTCTATGTATTCCCATCTAAGCAGTATGAGAGTCTCGCCAGGGCAAAAAGTCAAAAAGGGAGAGATTATCGGCCAGACCGGGATGACCGGTCTGGCTGGAGGTGATCACCTCCACTATGCCATGCTTATCCAGGGGATCTTCGTTGACCCAAAGGAATGGTGGGATCCTCACTGGATAGACGTCCACATCGAAAGCAAACTCCAGGGCCTCTATGGGGAGAATTAGGCTCCTTTCGGAGGAAGTGGCCCGAAAGATTGCTGCCGGAGAGGTGGTGGAACGGCCGGCTTCAGTAGTCAAGGAGCTTGTCGAAAACTCCCTTGACGCCCAGGCCAGAAGGATAGACATCTGCCTTGAGAAGGGGGGAAAGGCCCTGATTAGAGTCAGCGACGATGGTGAAGGTATTGAGCCCGAGGACCTTCCCCTGGCAGTAGAACGCCATGCCACCAGCAAGGTAAGCTCTGATGAAGACTTGGAAAGAGTAAGAACGCTGGGTTTCCGAGGAGAGGCCTTGGCCGCAATCGGCTCTGTCTCCCGACTGACTATTGTCTCTCGCCCCAGAGGATTCTCCTTGGGGGGCAGAATAGAAGTCCGGTTCGGTCAGAAAGGTCCTCTTCTTGAAGCCGGGGCCCCGGAAGGAACTACGGTTGAAGTCGCCGATATCTTTGCCAACCTTCCGGCCAGAAGGCGTTTTCTTAAAAGTGACCGGGCTGAGACTGCCCACGTCCTTGAGACCATACGAGCCCTAGCTTTGGCCCACGAGGAAGTAGGTTTCCGGGTAGAAAGCGGGGGGCGGAAGCTTCTTGCCCTCAACAAAGAACCTCTTGTCCGCCGGCTGGCCCGCTTGGTTGGTCTGGCCGAAAAGGATTTCCTAGACTTTGAGGCCCAGCAAGGCCCTTTCCAGATTTGGGGATACCTCAGCCGGCCAGAGAAGGCCCGCCGAGATCTCCGGGCCTTTTATTTCTTCGTCTTAATGCGACCGGTTAAGGCAGCCTTACTTTCCAGAGCTCTTATGGAGGCTACCAAAGGCTTTTTTATGGCCGGTCTTTATCCAGCGGGGGCCCTCTTTATTGATCTACCTCCGGAGCTGGTTGACGTTAATGTCCATCCGGCCAAACTCGAGGTCCGTTTTCGGAAAGAAAGAGAGGTCTTTGGCCTCATCCACCAGGCAATCCGTCATCGCCTCCTAAAGATAGACCCTGACCACCACCCCAAAGGGGGCCTCTCTCCCCCCGAGACTCAAGAAGCAGACATCCCCCTTGAGGCCCCGAAAACATCATCCAGCCGGTTGGCCAAGCCCCTTGTCGCCGAGGGTCTTTTTGACTACCAGACCCCACCTAAGCCCCACCCCCTGGGCCAGATCCTGGCCACTTATATCCTTTGTGAAGACGAAAAAGGACTCCTTATCTTTGATCAGCATGCCCTCCATGAAAGAATTCTATATGAGAGACTCCGCCAGGGGCTAAAAACCGAAGGGCTTCCAGCAGAGCCTCTCCTCTTTCCGATCATCTTTGAGGCCCCGGCAAGACTTATCGAGGCCCTCGAAGAGGGACGCGATTTTCTGGCCCGCCTAGGCATAGAGGCCCGGGCCTATGGACCAGCCGAAATAGCCATCTCTGCCTGGCCACGGGGTTTTCTCCGAGAGACCCTCTCCCAGACCACCGTAGAGATCCTGGAAAGACTTTCTCAGGATGGACTCCCGGAAGAGGACTCTCTGCTTCACGAAATCCTCTCCCTTCTGGCCTGCCGTTCGGCTATCAAGGCCGGAGATCGGCTGAGCCTCGCCGAGATGGAAGAACTCCTTCGCCAAAGCGAACAATATCCTTCTGATTACTGTCCCCACGGTCGCCCCACAATGGCCCGGCTCGGCAAAGAAGATCTAGAGCGTCTTTTTAGACGGAAATGATTAGAATCATTGTCATCTGCGGCCCTACAGGAGTAGGAAAAACCTCTTTTTCCATCAGGCTGGCCCAGGCCATCCCGGCGGAGATCATTGGAGCTGACTCTCTCCAGGTTTACCGCCATCTTGATATCGGAACCGCCAAACCGACCCTCGAAGAGCGGACTCAGGTTCCCCACCACCTGGTAGACATTCTTGAACCTCATGAGCCCTTTAATGCCGCCATGTTTGCCGAACTGGCCCAAAAGGCCATCTTCGAAATAACCTCAAGGAGCCGTGTTCCTCTCGTGGTCGGGGGCACTGGTCTCTATATCAAGGCCCTCCTCTATGGCTTGGCCCCCCTTGAAGGAGAAGTAGATCCGGTAAGAAAGAAACTCGAACGAGAATGTCGAATCCAGGGCCTGGCCAACCTTTATGAGCGTCTAAGGAATCTTGACCCCGAGGCGGCAGCTAGGATCTCTCCGTCAGACCGCATCCGCATCCTAAGGGCTCTGGAGATCTACGAACTTACTGGACGACCGGCCAGCCAAATCTGGGAAGAACACGGTTTCACCTCCGCCCGTTATCGAGCTCTAAAGATCGGTCTCATCCTTCCAAGAGAAGAGCTCTACCGGCGTATCGAAGAACGGACCAGAAAGATGATCGACGAGGGGCTGGTCGAAGAGGTAAGAAGACTTCTGGCCCGAGGTTTCTCTCCCGAATTGAAACCGCTTAGATCCATTGGCTACCGCCAGATAATAGCCCATCTCCAGGGGGAAATAGGCCTTGAGGAGGCCGTGGCTGAGATCACCAAAGAAACCAAACGTTATGCCAAAAGGCAGATTACCTGGTTTAAGGCCGACCGAGAAATCAAATGGTTATCTCCGACCAAGGTCCGAACAGCTATAGAAATGGCCCGGAGGTTCTTAGAATGTGAACATCCCTAATCTGATCACCCTTTTGAGGATCCTCCTGGTTCCGGTCTTTGTCATCTTCCTCCTCCGGGGCTATAGGGAGGAGGCTCTGGGGGTCTTTGTGGCCGCTGGGATAAGTGATGGTCTTGATGGGCTCCTGGCCCGAAGTCTCAAGCAGCAGACCATCTTGGGAGCCGTCCTGGACCCTTTAGCCGACAAGCTTCTCCTTTCGACCTCCTACGTCACCCTGGCTGTAACCGGCTTTCTTCCGGATTGGCTGGCAGTGCTAGTGATCTCCCGAGATGTTCTCATCATGCTTGGAGTGGTGATTATCTTTATCTTTCGCAGCCAGGTGGAAATAAAGCCCTCTCTTATCAGCAAGGCCACTACCTGTCTTCAAATAGCCACCGTGGCCTTAGCCCTTTATAATGGCGGGGGACCGGGATTAAGATACTTTGTCTATCTTACGGCCACAGCGACCATCTGTTCCGGCCTTCACTATGTCTACAAAGGGATTAGGATACTTTCCGAGGAGCACTAATGCCCACCTTTAAAGGGGAAAGATGGGGGCGTCTGCTGGAGCTGGCCCGTCAGGGACGTATTGCCCCGGTTTATCTCTTCACCGGGGATGAAGCCCTTTGCCGCCTGAGGCAGAGGGAGCTTTCCCGTCAGCTTTTGGGCCAGGGTCTTACCTTCAAAGAGATCACCCAGGAGGAAGATCTCTGGGCCGAGTTTTCAGCAGGCTCTCTTCTGGGCCTCAAGCATCTTTTGCGTCTGGAGTTTCCTTTAAGCCCTGAGGCCCAGAGGCAACTAGGGCAAATGATCCTTGCCGGGGCAGGCCAGGACAAGTCTCTGATCATCTACCTCCAAGACCCTGAAGCCTCTCTCCTCAAGGCCGCCGAAAAAAAGGGAGCCCTAATATCCCTCTCTGCCCCCAGAAGAGGCCGACGTCCGGACCAGAGGCTCCTCTGGAGAGAGGAAGCTCTCCGAATAGCCACCTCCTTGGGGAAGACCATCGAACCCGAGGCCTTGGAACTCCTCTATCAGAGGATCGGAGAGGATCTTTTTGCCCTCAGCACCGAGATGGAAAAGCTGGCCCTGGCTACCGACTCCCAGACCATCTCCAGGGACCTAGTCGATGAACTCACTCCGATCATCAAGGAGGAGTCGCTCCTGGGAGTAGGCGAGGCCATCTGTGCCGGACGCCTCGAAGAGGCCCTCAAGACTATTTCTCGCCTCCTCGAACGCGGAGGGCTCCCCCCCCTTAAGATCTTGGCCGCCCTGGCCACCTACCTGAGGCGCCTCATCCAGGCCGCTTGTCTCCTTCAAGAAGGTCTGCTTAGGCCTCCCCTCGGTAGCTATCCGGTATTTGTCAAAGAGGTCTTCCCGGCCCTCAAAAAAAATCTGGAAGGATTCCCGGATCTTAAGGGCCTTCATCCCTATGCCCTTTATCGTCTTCTGGAGCAGGCCCGAGGCCAGGATTTGGACAGCCTGACAGAGGTTTATCTTCTCCTTCCAGAGACCGATCTGGCCCTCAAAGGGCTGTCATCCCTCGGGCACCTGAGGCTCGAGAATTTCGTGGTAATCTGGGCCCAAAAGGTAGGAGGAAGGGCAAGATGAGTCTTGACCACCGGCTGGCCAAATTTCTCTTTGAGGCCGCCATGCTTAAACGGACCCCAAGGACTGGTTACCAGTATCTGGGAACCGGGGAAGAAAACGTCGCCGCCCACAGCTACAGCACAGCCATTATTGGATTGGTCCTCTCGGAGATGACCCCGGAGGTTGACCCCTGCCGGCTGATCACCCTTTGCCTCCTCCATGATCTCCTTGAGGCCCGGGTCGGAGATCTAAACGCCCTCAAT
Source organism: Thermosulfuriphilus sp. (assembly GCF_054026695.1). NCBI lineage: Bacteria > Pseudomonadati > Thermodesulfobacteriota > Thermodesulfobacteria > Thermodesulfobacteriales > Thermodesulfobacteriaceae > Thermosulfuriphilus > Thermosulfuriphilus sp. The sequence continues at coordinate 98,287 of NZ_JBPMLP010000056.1, read as the reverse complement.
AAACTCTATGGCCAGGTTGACGAGAGAGCCGCAACCGATGATCTCACCCGGGAGCTGCCCTTTGGGAACAAGCTCAAGGAATTGCTCACCGAGTATCAGGAATCCCAGACCAAAGAGGCTCTCTTAGCCCATGATGCCGATCAACTAGACATGCTCCTTTCCCTCAAAGAACAACAGGATCTAGGCAACCCTTATGCCCCCCGCTGGATCAAATTCGTCCGCCGAAGGATCAAGACCCCAGAGGGCCGCCGCCTAGCCGAGGCCATCTGTGAGACGGATTGGGCTAGTTGGTGGCTTGATAAATTCGTAGAAAGAGGTGACGAAGGGTGAAAAATGTACTTTTGGGACTGATCCTGGCCCTCATCTGTCTCGGTTCCTCTGACCCCTCAAGGGCCACGGAGATCACCTTGGTCTATACCGGTAAGACCTGGGGAGAGGTGGCCCCCTGTTACACCTGAAAGGGGGTTTTAGTAGGTGGTTTGGCCCGGCGGGTCGCCTTCATCAAGAAGATCAAGACCACCAGGAAAAATGTCATTCTTGTTGATGCCGGAGACAGCCTGGCCTTCTGGCCGACCTTAAGCCCCCTCCAATTGGGCATGGCTCGGAGGAAGGCCTGGGCCCTGGCCCAAATTTATCGACAACTGGGTTATGTGGCCATTGGCCTCGGGCGTCGGGATTTGGGAATTCCGCTGGAAGAGCTTAAAAATATAGCCATCAAGGTTCCCCTCCTTTCGGCCAATCTTGCCAATGAATCAGGTCAGATCCTTTTCCGCCGGACTAAGATCGTTGAGATTGAAGGGATAAAAATCGGCTTCTTTGCCCTTACTGCCCCAGTTCAAAAAGAAGGCCTCCGGGCCCTTGACCCCCTGAAGACCGCCCGCCAAGCGGTAGCCAGTCTCCAAAAAGAAGGGGCTAATCTCATTGTCTGTCTGGCCAACCTTGGTGAAGATGGAGACGAGGACCTGGCCGATGAGATCCCGGGAATCAGTCTTATCTTAGACAGTGGCCCGGGAATCCAGCTCTATCGCCCTGAGGAAGTCGAGAAGACCTTCATCTTCAGGCCTCATCCCAAGGGAAAGTCTGTAGGAATCATCACTCTTACCTTTCATCAAAAGGAGCTTGAGGCTATAAGCCATAGGCTCTATCTTCTTCGGGCAAAGGAATATCCAGAAGATGAAGAAACTGCCACTTGGCTCCGAGAAGAAGGACTTTTACCCCAATAGCCCTGAGAATTTGGCCGAGCTCTGTAGCCTCTGTGGAGCCTGCGAAGCCGTCTGTCCGGTGTATCGCCGAACAGGCCGGGAGACCTGGGTGGCTAGAGGCCGAATGGCCCTTGTCCGCTTTATGTCCGCCCCTCCTGAAGAGCCATTTATGACCTGCCTTCTGTGTGGGGCCTGCAAGACTAGGTGCCCCAGCGGAACAAACCCCCCAGAAGTCGTTCGTCTAGTACGCAAAGAGACTCTGGCTAAAGAGACCCTGGCCTTTGTCTTCAGTCTCCTTGTAAACGATGCGGCCAAGGAAGGACTTCTTGAACTGCTTAACAAAGGATCTGGCTTGGTCCTTAGGCTGACCGGTCTTAGCCCTCCGGAGATCAAACATCCTCCTCTGATTCAGTGGGCTCAAGAAAAAGGGGCCAACTCTCCCCAAGAAATTGCCATCTTTTCCGGCTGTGGTGGGAACTATCTCTACCCCCAGGCTGGCTACGGACTCCTTGAGCTTCTTCGTCCTCGGGCCTTTTTGCCCTCGGATCAGACCTGTTGCGGCCTCCCATTCCTTTCAGCTGGGCTAAAAGAGCAGGCCCGAGAGCTGGCTAGAAGGAACATAAAGGCCCTCTCAGGGGCCAAGCTGATCATCACTCCTTGTGTCTCTTGTGCGGCCACCCTTAAAGAGTATCCCGACCTCCTCCCCCCAGGAGAACGAGAAGTCGCCAGAGGGCTGGCCAGCCGAATCATTGACCCTACTGAACTCCTTCCGCCCCCCCAAGGAGAATCGGTCCCCCTTTTTACCATCCACCTGCCCTGCCATCTGCGCTTTAGCCCGAGAGGCGAGAAGACCTTTGTCCAAAGGATCCGCCAGGCCTTTGGGGCCTCCTTCATTCCCAGCAAAAGTCTCTGTTGCGGCCACGGAGGCCTCGTGCCGCTTTTAAAGCCAGATCTTACCTGCAGTTTGGCCCAAGAACGACGGGACAGCCTTCCTGAGGGCTGTCTGGTTCTGACCAACTGCACGGCCTGCCTCATTGGCCTCAGGTATTCTCTGCCAGAAATCCGAGCCCGACACCTTTATGATTTCTGGCTTAGCCCGGAGGAGCCACTACCTTGGCCACCTTAAAACAGGGAGGCTGCTATGCCCAGGATCCTCATTGTTGAAGACGAAAAGGACATCGCTGATCTCATGGCCCTCCACCTCCACAAGGCCGGTCTGGAGACCCTCATCAGTGAGACCGGCCAGGCCGCCTTAGAGGCTCTGGATCAAGGCCCCTTTGACCTTCTCCTCCTTGATCTAATGCTTCCGGACATCGACGGCCTGGAGATTATCAAACGTCTCAAACTCCGGCCAGAACACCAGAGCCTGCCCATCATCGTGGTCACGGCTAAAGGAGAAGAGATGGACCGGGTCTTAGGGCTTGAGCTCGGAGCCGATGACTATGTTGTCAAACCCTTTAGCCCCCGAGAATTGGTCTTAAGGGTTAAGGCCGTTTTAAAAAGGGCCCGACTCCCTGAAACCTCAGAGGGAATTATCCACCTGGAGGGGCTGACCATCGATGAGACCAGGCATCAGGTCTTGGTTGAGGGCCGCCCAATAAAACTCACGGCCACCGAATTCCGTCTTCTCTCCACTCTGGCCCGGGCCCGAGGCCGAGTCATGACCAGGGAGGTCCTCCTTGATAAAGTCTGGGGCTACCACTTTGAGGGCTACGCCCGGACTGTGGACACCCATATTAGAAGACTGAGGAAGAAGCTTGGCCCTTCGGCCGAGCTGATCGAAACTGTCTGGGGGGTAGGTTATCGTTTCCGGGATTGAATTTCTGTTGGGTCTAGCCTTGGGAGTCGGAGCCGGCCTTTTGCTCCTTAAAAAGGGAAAAGGCCCTAGATCCTCTCAACACAAGCCTCCACCTCAGCCCTCTACCGAAGGGAAGACCGAAGCCAGCCTTGTCAAGGCTGCCGAACACCTCAGCCAAGGCCTGGCCATCCTTGACCACTCGGGCAAAATCCTCTACGCCAATCGGGCCTTCTCCCGGCTCCTTCCTGCCCCTGATATCCAGGGGCGCAATATCCGAGAGATTATCCGGAAGCCGGAATTTGTCTCCGCCTTGGGTCAGAGGGAAAGCCGTAATTTCCAGCTTGATCCAAGCTGGACCGGACGAGGCCATCTTTTGGCCAGACTGATTCATGAGCAGGACCTGGGAATTCTCACCCTTGAGGACATTACCCAGCTCAAAAAACTTGAGACCATCCACAAGGACTTTGTGGCCAACGTCTCCCACGAGCTAAAAACACCCCTGACCGCCATTGCCGGCTACGCCGAGACCATCATCGAGGCCGACTCTGAGGACAAGCTCATCGCCCATTCAGCAAAAATCATCCTCAAACACACCCAACATTTAAGCAAACTAGTAAAAGACCTGCTCACCCTTTCAAGCCTTGAGAGCCAAGGGGTTCGCAACAAAAGGCCTCTCATCTTAAGAGAAATCGTTGAGCAGGCCTTAGAGACGGTCTCAGCTAAAGCTGAGGTCAAAGATATCGTTCTTGTCTCTAAAATGGAGACCGAAGGCCGCCTTGAAGGCCAAGAGGATCTCCTTATCCAGGCTCTGGTTAACATCCTGGACAACGCCCTAAAGTTTTCCCCCGCAGGCTCCCGGATAGAGATCCATCTCAGAGAAAAAGGGAGCTTCTTCCAAATAAGTGTCCTTGATCAGGGGCCAGGGATCCCTCCCCAGGCCCTGGAGAGGATCTTTGAACGCTTTTATCAGGCCGAACGAGACCGCCGCCGGGGAACCGGTCTGGGGTTGGCCATTGTCCGCCAGATCATCAAGGCCCACAGAGGCCAGGTCTGGGCCGAAAACCGTCCTTCGGGGGGAGCAGCATTCCATATAATCCTGCCCCGGTCCTGAAAAGGATTTGTCACCATTTTGTCAATCTTTCTCCACTATTCTGCCACAGCCCTCCTCTAGATTGGGCCCAGTCTTGAACTTGGCCGTTCAAGCAGTCGTCAAAAAAACTTCAAAACAGGAGGAGGTGCTTCCATGAGAGTGCTGTTGGTCCTTTTTTTAGCTCTGATCCTCAGTAGCCCGGCCTGGGCCTACCAGCTTGATGATCCCTTGTTGAGAATCCTGGTCAACAAGGGAATACTCTCCCAGGAAGAAGCCCTGGAGATCCTTCAAGAGGCCCGGAAGGAAAAGATCCTTCAGGAGCAGAAAACTAGAGAGATCGCCAAGAAGGTAGCCCAGAAAGAATCGACCAAAGTCTCCCTGCCTAAAGGGCTCAGAGGGGTCAAATTGGGAACCTTGACCTACATCGACTATTCGGCCGGAGAAAAAGGTGGTGAGTCTTACAACAAGTTCGCCATCACCAGAGGTTACCTGAACTTTAAAAAGAAGATCAACGACTGGCTCAGCTTTCGAATGACTCCAGACGTTCATCTGGATGACAACGGTGATCTTAACGTCCGCATAAAATATGCCTATGCTGGCTTTAAGCTCCCCTCGATAGGCTTTCTCACCGATATCAAGATGGAGGCCGGCCAGGGCCACTTCCCTTGGCTTGACTTCCAGGAACACATCAATCCTTATCGGGCCCAGGGAACCATGCCCCGGGAACGAGCCGGGACTTTTAACTCCGCCGATGTAGGAGTATCAGTGGGAGGCTATTTCGGTGGCCGGCTTGATAAAAACTACGTCCGGGAGCTTTCTACCCACTACCCCGTCTTCGATCACTACGATGGTCGGTATGGATCCTGGTGGTTCTCGGTTATGAACGGTGGGGGCTACCACGCCAAAGAGAACAACCAGAACAAGGCCATTGAGGGCCGGATTACCATCCGCCCCTTTGGAGATTTTACCCAGGGGCCTCTGCCTCTGGCCGGCCTTCAGTTCAGCTACTTTTTTATCCGGGGTGAGGGAAACAATACCCCAGCGCAAAACTACTCCAGTGGATATAATTCCGGAGCTGTCAGCGCCAATACCAGTCTTAGGAGCTGGAACCAAGAATACCCTGACTACAACGTAGATTTCTTCATGGTCTCCTATCAGCACACCTGGTTTGTTATTACCGCCGAGTACAGTACTTCTGAGGGCAACAACTCCGGCAAATGGGTAGATCCAAATGGCAATGCCCTAGATACCAAGCTCTGGTCCATCTTTGCCGATGTGACCCTGCCAGTCTTCAAGGAAAAGCTCCATCTCTTCGGTCGCTATGACAATTTTGACCCTGATGATGACGACCTCTGGACCGCTGGCCGGGGAGACGACGAGTATGATCTCTACATGATTGGCTTGGCCTATCAAGTCTACAAGAAGAATATGATCCTTCTGGTTAACGAATGGGTAAATTATGAACGCAACAACGGTGGCCTGAAAAAACTTCCAAAATTGAACAATGGCCTTGATAATGACTACCGCATTCAGGTGGTCTACCAGGTAAGCTTCTAAGGGACCCTCGCCTCCTGGCTCTCCTCAAAAAGGGGGTGGCTCCCGCCCCGGCCACCCCCGCCCTTTTAAGAAATCAAGGAGGCTGGAAAAAACGGGGCATTAAAACTAGCTTATAGGCAAGTTCAACAGGAGGAGGTTGTTTCCATGAAGAGATTGTTTCTGATCCTTTGGGCAACACTTATGCTTCTAGCCTTAGTCAGCCCTCAAGCCGAGGCCAAGAAGGTCGAACTCCTTGGTGCAGGGGCCACCTTTCCCTATCCTCTTTATTCCAAGTGGTTTGACGTCTATCACAAAAAAACCGGCATAAAGATCAACTATCAGGCCATTGGCTCCGGAGGAGGGATCCGTCAGATTATCAACCGGACCGTGGATTTCGGGGCCTCTGACGCTCCCATGAGCGAGGAGGAGCTGGCCAAGGCCCCGGGTAAGATCGTCCACATCCCCACAGCCTTGGGGGCAGTGGCCGTGGTCTTTAACGTTCCCGGGGTCAAGGAGCTTAAGCTTACCCCCGAGGTCCTCGTCAACATCTTCCTGGGAAGAATAAAAAAATGGAACGATCCGGCCATCGTGGCCCTAAATCCTGGGGTTAAGCTCCCCAAACTCTCCATTATGGTTGCCCACCGCTCAGATGGTTCGGGAACAACCTACGTCTTTACGGACTATCTGAGCAAGGTAAGCCCCGAATGGGCCAAAAGGGTCGGCCGGGGCAAGGCTGTTAATTGGCCTACAGGGATCGGAGGTAAGGGTAACCAGGGGGTGGCTGGCATTGTTCTCCAGATCCCGGGGACCATCGGCTATGTCGAGGTCTCCTATGCTGAACAGAGTCACATGGCCGTAGCGGCCATCAAAAACAAGGCTGGAAACTTTATCAAACCCACCCTTTCTGCTATAAGTGCTGCCGCCAATATTGATGACATCCCGGACGATACCCGTTGCTCCCTGACCAACACCGAGGCCCCTCAAGGCTATCCCATCTCGGCCATGACCTGGCTGCTTGTCTATCAGGAACAGGCCTACAAAGGCCACTCCTACGAAAAGGCCAAGGCCTTAGTAAATCTCCTCTGGTGGTGTATCCATGAGGCCCAGGAATACAACGAACCCCTGCTCTACGGACGCCTTCCGGAGATGGTGGTTAAAAAGGCAGAAAGGATAATCAAGTCTATCACCTACGAGGGAAAACCTCTCCTCAACCAGTAAGAACAACAAACCAACGCCTCACCAAGAGGGGCGGAATCCGCCCCTCTTGGACTACTATCGGTAGACTTTAGGCCCTCTAACCCAAAAACTCTACAGGGGCTCCAGGCGGGCCTCAGTTTCCTTGACCACAACCCGATATCTCCCCCCGATAAGAAGGGGAAAGTTTTCAGCCCCATGGCCTACCGGAAGGCCGGCAATAATCGGCAATCCCGAAGGGACAATCTCCAAGATAAGGTCCCAGGCTATCTCTCCACAGAAGGCAAAATTCCCCAGAAGAAGGGCCGATATCTCTTCAAGGATCCCGGAAAGGCGAAGCTGGTTAAAGAAACGGTCCACCCGATAAGGGGCCTCGCCGATCTCCTCCAGGAAAAGGAGAGCCCCCTTGGTCTGGGGCAGAAAGGGGGTTCCGATCAGGCTGACAAAAGTTGTCAGGTTACCGCCAATAAGCGTCCCTTCAGCTTGGCCACCCCGCAGGGGATAACCTGAAAGGCTTGGCAAGATACCGGAAAGAAGGACCTGACCTAAGGCCCTCAGGGCCTCAAGAGAGGTCAAGTTCAGAGTGGCCACCACCGGGGCATGAAGCCCGAGAAGTCCGATCCGAGCCAAGGCAGCGTTCAGAAGGGCGGTGGTATCGCTGAAGCCAATAATCAAGACCTGCCTTTTAGCCAGCCTTTCCCAGGGAATCTGACCGAGGAGTCTTATGGCTCCGTAGCCCCCTCTGGCGGCCCAGAAGATCCGCAGGCCTTCTTTAAGAAGATAGTCTATCTGGGCCAGACGATCCTTATCAGAACCAGCCAAGTAACGACAAGGACGAATCGGAGGGGGCAATACCAAAGGGTTACCCAATGTTTCCAACAATCTCAGGCCGCTCAGAAATCCCCGTTGAGGAGGAGCGCTAGAAGGAAAGAAGATCCCAAGGGGTTCCCTGGATCTAAGAGGACCGATTGTATTCATAAAAGAGTCTTAACCCTTCCAAGGTCAGATGGGGACGGACAATCTCAATCCGCCGGCTATACTGGGCCATAATCGGAGCCAGGCCTCCGGTGGCGATAATCTTGGCTCGTTGCCCCATCTCGGCCTCCAGCCTCTCGATAAGGCCGTCTGTAAGGGCAGCAAATCCCAGGATCAACCCAGCCCTCATGCTTTCCATAGTGTTTTTACCAATGGCCCGATGAGGATAGGAGAAAAGTTCCACTTTGGGGAGTCGGGCCGCCTTGACAAAGAGGGCCTCAGCTGCCGGGGCCAGCCCCGGAGAAATAGCCCCTCCGAGGTACTCTCCAGCCTCAGAGACACAGTCAAAGGTGGTCGCCGTTCCATAATCAACGACGATAAGGGCACAACGGTATTGCCTCCAGGCAGCCAGAGCATTTATAAGCCTGTCGGCCCCGATCTCTGAAGGGCTATCATAGAGAACAGCAATCCCCGGCTGACCGTCCTCCCCTACCACCAAAACCGGGCACCCTAGATAACGCCTCCCAAATTCCCTGAAGGGCCAGACCAAAGGAGGAACGACACAGGCAATAACCATGGCCGTAACACAGGCCAGATCAAGGTCCCTTAAAGACATCAGGCCCTTGAGGGAAAGGGCAATTTCATCGGCGGTAAGATCATGCTCTGTGCGCAAACGAAAATCAACTACCAACCTTTCACCTTCAAAAAGACCAGCCACGATGTTGGTATTGCCAATATCTATTGCCAGAAGCATGGATATAGCTTGAGATATTGGCCGAGTTTTTGCAAGAAATTTTTTTTAAAAGAAGATTGGAACCAAATTATGCCGATAAAAGATATAAGGAAGGACTCCCAGGGAAGGGGGTAAAAGCCATGGGACGCCGAATCCATAGCCTTCTTTGCCATCATCTAAACAGCCTCCACGTCTTCTGTAAACTAAGGAGATTAGGGGTGCCCCGGCCGTGGGCCTATCAGGTAGCGGTCTGGTGGGAGAAAAAGATCCATCCCGTTCTTTATTCTCGTTGACCTTCTAAGGTTGGAGACCGCTGAGACGGCGGTCCAGACTGCGGTACTGAATGGCTTCAGCGATATGGACAGTGTCAATTTTCTCCTCCCCGGTCAGGTCGGCCACGGTCCGGGCGATTTTGATGATCCGATGATAGGCCCGGGCCGAAAGCCCCAGATGCCGGGCGGCCTTATCAAGGAGACCTTGGGCCTCGGCCTTGAGTTGGCAGAACTTGGCCATCTCCCGCGGGCCCATCTGAGAGTTGAGCATAAGACCACAGGTCTTAAGTCGCCTTTTTTGACGTTCTCTGGCCTCAAGCACCCTCTGCCTTATGACCTCTGAAGACTCGGCCCCTAGGCCTCTAGAGAGGTCCTCCACCGGGATTGCCGGAACCTCGAGGTGAATGTCAATACGATCAAGCAGAGGACCAGATATCCGAGATCGGTATCTGGCAATCTCTCTGGGACTACAGGTACAAGGATGCCGCCTGTCTCCTAGATGTCCACAAGGACAGGGGTTCATGCTGGCCAGAAGTTGGATCCGGGCCGGATAGGTTACCGAGATGGAGGCCCTGGAAATAGTCACTCGCCCCTCTTCAAGGGGTTGCCTTAGGGCCTCAAGGACATGTCGGTGAAACTCCGGCAACTCATCAAGGTACAAAACCCCATTGTGGGCCAAAGAAAGCTCCCCTGGCCGGGGGATGGTTCCACCGCCGACCAGACCAGCGTCAGAGATAGTGTGATGGGGGCTACGGAAAGGACGAGTCCGAATCAGGGCTCCTTCTTCAAGGAGTCCGGCGACACTATAGATGCGACTGGTCTCCAGAGATTCTTCCTCGGTCAGTGGGGGGAGAATCCCGGGGAGCCTTCGGGAGAGCATTGTCTTGCCAGAGCCCGGCGGACCAATCATGAGCACGTTGTGGCCCCCGGCTGCGGCTACCTCCAGGGCCCGCTTGGCGGGAAGCTGGCCGATAATCTCGGCAAAATCTTCCTCAAAGCCTTCCTCTAGTGCCCTCTTGGGCTTGGCCAGAGGCAGAGACCTCTGGCCGGAGAAGTGTTCCACTACCGCGGCAAGACTTGCCCCTGAGTAGGCCCGAATCTCTTTAAGGACGGCAGCCTCAGAAGCATTGGCCTCCGGGGCCACCAAGGCCGAGAGCCCCTTGTCTCTTACCAAAAAGGCCATCGGCAACAATCCTCGGGCCCCCTTAAGTCCGCCATCCAGGGAAAGTTCACCTACCAGGAGACAATCCTTGAGTCCCTCCTGGGGGAGAAGCCCTTGAGCAGCCAAAAGTCCCACTGCAATGGGAAGATCAAACCCGGTTCCATCCTTTTTGAGGTCAGCCGGGGCCAAGTTGACGGTTATCCTCTGACTAGGGAAAGGATAACCTGAGTTCTTAATAGCTGCCTTAACCCGCTCTCGACTCTCTCTTACAGCCCCGTCGGGAAGGCCAACAATGCTAAAGGCCGGAAGTCCGGGAGAAAGATCTACCTCCACCTCTACTGGCAGAGCCTCAATTCCTAAAACCGTGGCCGTGATAACTTTGGCTAGCACGCATCTTTTTTCGGCTGAGAGGAGAAAAATGTTGAGAAAAGGCCATGGATGCTTATTTTTGCCTTTCGGATCAGATGAAAAGCTCACCAGGAGGAGAACATGGCCAAGATCTTAGGGATACTCGGCTCCCCTCGTCCCTACGGAGACACCCAGCTTTTATTAAGGCTAGCTCTTGAGGCTGCCAGATACGAAGGATGTCAGACGGAGCTCATCTGGCTATATGATGGGGAGATCAAGCCCTGCGCTGGCTGTGTCTCTGATGACGTAAGGTCCTGCCGCTTTCCCTGTATCTTTGAAGACTTTGGTAAAGAGGTTCTCCTCAAGATTCGAGAGGCCGATGGACTCATCCTTGCCAGTCCCATATATTGGTACAATGTCTCGGGCCCGATGAAAAATCTCCTTGACCGAATGACCTCTCTGGAAAACATGGCCCATATTGAAGGATACAGCTACCTGGAAGGGAAGGTAGCCTCAGCCATTGCCGTAGGTAAAGATACCGGGGCCATGATGACTATCTCCTTTTTACTCACCACCCTTAATTCCATGGGAGCCATAATTCCACCCTGGGCCATGGCCTACTCCCAGGCCCCTGAAGTCCTCAAAGACGACGAAGCCCTCATGGACGCCATGAACATCGGGCTTCTGCAAAGCGGTCTTTTGAAGAGGCTGGCTGGAGAAGGTAAAGGACATATCATGTATCTCTACGATAAAGCCCTTTGCAACCAGCTTCTAAAAGGAATTCTGACAGAGAGGCCTCGGCTTAAGAGGAAGGATGGCCTCTAATGGGGAGCTTAATAAAAAATTTAGTTCCCTTACCGATGTAAGTCTCAAACCACATCTGCCCCCCGTGGGCCTCAACAATCTTTTTGCTTCCAAAGAGGCCAAAGCCGCGGCCATTGACCTTGCCATAGGTCTGCCCGGGAAGAAAGATCTTGCCTTTTATTTCCGGGGAGATACCCGGACCATTGTCGGCCACACAGAGGATAAGGTCCTCACCGCTGGGCCAAGAAAAAATATCAATCCGTCCCTCTGGCCTTCCCTGCAGGGCTTCGTCGGCGTTTTTAAGAAGGTTCCAGAGGACCTGACGCATCTTGTCTTCATCTATCAGGATTGGGCCCTGATAATTGAGGATCAGGTAGACGGGATGGGAGAGTCTGGAGTCGGCCACAAGGGCCTCAAGAAAACAAGCAAGTTCTACCTCATTGAGATTAAGGGGAATTTCCTTGCGACCAGAGGCCACCAGAAGAATATTATCAATGACCTCAAAGACCTTACCCAAGGCCAATTCTATCTTCTGGCAGAGATTCTGAAGCCTTTCATCTGAACATCGGCTCTTCAGCAGTTCCACAAATCCGGAGATCCCGGTTAGGGGATTCTTAAGATCGTGGACAAGGCTGGCAGCCATGGAGCCAATGAGAGAGAGCCTTTCTAATTGTTCGTAACGTTGGGCCTCCATGGTCTTGAGTTCCGTGATGTCCGAAAGACTCAATACGGCCACCTTTTTGCCGGCCAGATCAAAAGGTAGGCAGTTAAGAAGGAAATTTTGTATCTTGATCTCTGCCTGCTCCTCAAGGATCATCATCCCCTCGCGGTTGATGATGGGCTCGCCAGTCTCCAGACATTCCTCAAGGGCATTTTTGATTAGACAGAAGGAACAAAAGGAGTTGTAGCCACATCCTCCGGGGCCTTTGGCATTAAGGCAGGCAAGAAGCTCTCCCGTGCGCACAGAACCAAGCTTCAAAGCTGCTCCAACGATTACCTGGGCAGCCCGGTTGGCCGCCAGAACCCGCCGGTCTTGGTCAACCACCAGGACCATCTCAGGAAGGACATCAAAGACCTCTGCCCTGATAAATCTCTGTTCTCCTTCTAGACGGATGTCCTGGAGATCGGCCTCTTTTGACACCAAAGCCCCCTTAAGAACCAGAAAAGTCAATATTTAATTTTACTGAAATTTCTATTAGATAAAGAAGATTTTCGGTTAAAAAACCGTTAAAAGATTGTAAAGAAAAATTTGACCTTTAAGGTCGGGAATTCTTGAAAAGAGGAAACAAAAATACCCCTCAAAAAGGGAAACTCTTGAGGGTTATTTTTTGAGTTTTTAAAAGGGGGTTAAGGGGAAGTTTGGTGGAGGCGGGGGGAATCGAACCCCCGTCCGAGAGTGCTTCAGCCTAGACCTCTACGTGCGTAGCCTGGGTTTGAAATTCAGTGGCCAGCCTCCCCCAGGCGGGCCGACCGACCACCTAGCCTGCAAGACTCTCACCAAAAGGGAGCAGGCATCCCTTTTGGCCAGCCCGCTCACCGACGTCGCTTCCAGGGACGCGGGCAAACCCTGGAAGGACGGGCTGCCTTATTCTTTAGGCAGCCAGAGCGTAGTCGTAGTCGGCACTTATTTTTTCCCTGCCTTTTTTAACGAGGCGGCAGGTCCCCGGCACGCCAGCCTAGACCTCGACACCCCCGTCGAGCCCACATCGCCCCCTACCAAAAGGAGCCGGCGAGGACCAAAAATTTGTTTTAAAAGAGCAGATTACTTAATCTTACCCTTGTAACGACGGCGGAGTTCCCTCTCTTCCTCTCGCCGTCTGATTGTTTCCCGTCGATCATGGATCTTCTTGCCCTTTGCCAAAGCCAACTCCACCTTAGCCAAGCCCCGCCGATTAAAATATATCTTCAGCGGCACCAAAGTGTAGCCCTTTTCCTTAACCTTGCCTAACAGGCGCCTGATCTCATGACGGTGGAGCAACAATTTCCTCGTCCGCGTAGGATCCAGAAAAGCAGCCTCATGAGCATGAGGATAAGGACTGATATGAGCATTATACAAGTAAACTTCACCATTTACAATGCGGGCAAAGGCCTCATTGATGTTAGCCCGACCGTCCCGAAGGCTCTTAACCTCTGTCCCCAAGAGCGAGATCCCGGCCTCAAAGGTTTCTTCAATGTTGTAAGTATGCCGGGCTTTTCTATTCTGGCAGACTATCTTCTCGGCCACGGCCCAAAAAATAAGGTCTTTCAGAGAAAAAGCAACCTTATTTTTGTTTAGAAGTGTTAAACAAAACCGGATGCCAAACCTCTTGGTAACGACGGAAGAAGCTCATCTCTTTAAGGCCAGCCTCTCGAAGCAGAGGATGGATCAAAGACGGATCCCCCTCAAAAGAGAGAGCCATACCGCAGTCTGAACTTATCTCCCGAGGAATAGGAACTAGCTCTACAGGAATTCCCTGGGATTTAAGAACTTTTTCGGCCTTTAAAACATGGTGAATAGAGGGAAAAACAGCCGCAAACTTCATCTCTTTTTAGCTATCTCTGCCAGGGCCTGCACTGCGGCCTCCACATCTGAAAGTTCGTTGAAATAGCCCCAAGAGAAGCGCACTGTACCCTGGGGATAGGTGCCAATGGTCTGGTGGGCCCAGGGGGCACACTGAAGCCCGGCCCGGACAGCTATCCCATAGTCTCTATCCAGCCTCAAGGCCACCTCAGCAGGATCCATTCCGGCAACATTAATAGAAACCACGGCTGTTTGAAGTTGGGGATCACAGGGTCCATAGATAGTAATCCCGGAGATGGGCGAAAGACGCTCAAGAAAAAGGCCTGTGAGGCCTTGTTCATGGGTCCTTATCCGGGCCAAACCCTCCTGTTTGAGGAATTTAAGACCGGCCAGCAATCCGGCAATCCCTACGGTATTGGGAGTCCCACTTTCAAAGCGGTCGGGGAGGAAAAGGGGCTGCTCCAGGGATTCTGAACGGCTACCTGTCCCCCCAAGCCCTAGGGGTTCAAGATTTTCTTCCAGGCCAGAGGCCAGGTAGAGGGCCCCAGTTCCCGTAGGCCCCAAGAGGGATTTGTGACCGGTGAGGGCCAAAAGGTCTATTCCCATGGAGGAGACATCGATGTCCAGGACCCCAGCGGTCTGAGCAGCATCAACCAGGAGCAGAGCTTCACCTTTCAGCTCAGCCACCTCGGCCACCGACAGAATAGTCCCCGTAACATTTGAGGCATGATTGATGACAATCAGTCGAGGAGACCAGGAAGAGACAAGATCCCGGAGATGCCCAAAATCCAGAGAGCCATCTTCATGGCACCGACACCTAAGGAGCTTGATCCCGCGGGTCTGTTGAAGATAGTAAAGAGGCCTGGCTACGGCATTGTGCTCTATGGAGGTGGTAATGACCAAATCCCCAGGACGAAGCAGTCCAAACAAGGCTAGGTTTAGGGCCTCGGTGGCATTTTTAGTAAAGATGACCTGCTCAGAGGAAGGAGCCCCGATAAGTGCGGCCAATTCCTCCCGGGCCTCGAAGATGACCCGGCTGGCCTTTAAGGCCATCTGATGACCGGCCCGACCGGGACTGGCCGAACAAGTCCGTAGGAATTTGGCCGTGGCCTCAACTACGACATCAGGTTTGGGCCAGGAAGTGGCCGCATTGTCCGCGTAGACAACCTGCCTCATGGACGGATGACCCGATTCTGGCTGAAAAGAGAGATGATCTCAAACATATTCCCCACCCGGCCAACAGCCAATCTGTCTTTGAGGCCAAAATAATCGAGACAGGTGCCACAGGCAATCATCTCCACCCCTTTTTCTGCTAAGGACTTAAGGGCTGGCAGGGCCTCTGAGCCTTCACAGGCCAAAAATACCCCTCGGTTGTAAAAGATCACCGCCTGGGGTGGAGGAGAGACCTCAGGTAAGGTTTTAATAAAGGCCTGGATAAGAATACGTCCTAAGACCTCATCTCCAGCCCCCATGACATCCGAGGTCAGGGCTACGACGTAGGTCGAAGGGCTCTGTGGCTCGCAGCGAATCTCCTCATCCGGGATCGGATACCCCTCCCCTGGCCGCTTAATAATCCGTAGGGCCCAGAGACCGGGAGCCTTCTCGGAGATCTCCACCTCATGGCCCTGGCCCTCAGCAAAGCGCAAGACGTTGGTTCGGCTGGCCTCATTGTCGACCAAAACGACAATTTCTCCTGCCGGAATCTCCTCCAGGGCGGCTTTGGTCCTGATAACCGGCTGAGGACAGGCCAAACCTCGACAGTCAATGAGTTTGGTCATAAATGCCTCCTTCATTGTAGAGGGTCCAGATTTTTGGGAAAATTACCGGCCCAAAGAGCTGGAGTCCAATAACCGGGACCAATAAGGAGAAATTTTTGCATCGGTCCAGGCAATATTTAGCCCCTCATTGACAGCCCAGGACACCAAAAGTAACCTTAGGCCATGCTCCTTGAAGGCCTCACTATGATCGAATTTGAAGAAGGTCTTAAACAGACCAGGACGGTAATCATTCCCTTTGGTTCTCTTGAGGAACACGGCCAGCATCTTCCCTTAGGGACAGATACCATCCAGATCTATGAGATCGCCAAGGGTGTGGCCCAAGAGTACCCCCTTTTCGTGGCCCCACCAGTGTACTACGGTCTGTGTCGCTCTACCAAAGACCATCCTGGAACGGTAACCATCAAGGGGCAGACGCTTTGGCAGATCACCCATGATCTGCTTTCTTCCTTTTATGATCAGGGATTGCGTTTCTTTGCCCTTGTCTCTGGTCACGCCGGCAAGACCCACAAGGCCTTTATTCTTGATGCTGCCGAGGTCTTTCAGGAAGAACATCCGGAGTCCAGAATCCTTGTGGCCACCATCATTGACCTCATAAGTGCCGGTGCCAAAGACCTGCTTGAGACCCCAGATGATTCCCATGCTGGTGAATTCGAGACCTCTCTTATGGCCCTGCTACGTCCTGACTGGGTAAAGGGAAGTAGCCCAGCCGAGTATCCGACTCTACCAGGTCTTCTCCTGGTGAGGGACAAGCGGCGCTATTGGCCGGGTGGGGTCTGGGGGGATCCATCCAAGGCTTCTTCAAATAAAGGGAAGAGGCTTTTTGATCGTCTGGTAAAAATCTTGCTTCAAGAGATCCAAAAGCTTGAGTCTATCTAGGAGGTTTAACAGATGAAGTCTTTCGCCAAATTAGTCTTCGGGGTCACTTTGGCCCTTCTTCTCTCTTATTCTCTGGTACAAGGATCAGTTGGTTGCCGTAAGGCCTATGATTTTCGCCTCCAAGCCATAGATGGCAATCAGGTAAGCCTTTCCCAATTCAAAGGCAAGGTCATTTTGGTCAATTTCTTTGCTACCTATTGCCCCCCCTGCCGTATGGAGATCCCTGGCTTTGTGGACGTCTATGAAAAGTACAAAGAGCAAGGTTTTATCGTCATCGGGGTCTCCGTCGATACTCGACCCTATCGAATCCTGCCAGATTTTGTCCGCTTTGCCGGGATTACCTATCCGGTGGTCATCGCCGATGAGAAGACCATTGCCGAATACGACAATGTCTATCAGCTACCGACAAGCTTTCTTATTGATGGCCAGGGGTGTATCGTCAAGAAGTATCTGGGATTTATTCCCGAATCCCAGCTAGAAAGGGACATCAAACCCCTCCTCCCCTCTGAATCTCCCTAGATTAGGGCCGGATAATAAGGCGAGGTGGGCCATCAACCACCTCGCCCACCATACTGGCCTCAAAGATTCCCTTCTCTAGAAGACGAACAAGAAAAGACTCGGCCTTTTCTCTGGGACAGGCGACCAAGAGCCCCCCGGAGGTCTGGGCATCAAAGAGGAGATCAAGCCGTTCCCTTGGTACTGCCCGGTCTATTTCTACCTTTTTCTCACAGAAACGACGGATGGCATAATCCCCTTCAGGGATTAGGCCTAGATGGAGATATTCCAGGGCGGCCTGAATTATGGGCACCTTCTGGGCGTAGAGAACAATGGTTACCCCGCTGGCCTCGGCCATCTCCAAGGCATGGCCAGCCAGACCAAAGCCGGTTATGTCCGTGGCCGCCTCCAGGGAAAATTCCACCATAGCCTCAGAGGCAGCCTTGTTTAGGGCCCTCATAACCTCTGTGGTCTGCAAGATGGCGGCCTCCGAAGCCATTCCGGCCTTAATGGCCGTGACAACGATGCCGGTGCCCAACGGTTTGGTTAGAAAGAGGACATCCCCGGGCTTGGCCCTAGCGTTGCTCAGATAGCGTTGCGGATGAACTACCCCGGTTACCGAAAGGCCGTACTTGATCTCGGGATCATCGACACTGTGGCCCCCAACCAAAAAGGCCCCAGCCTCGTGGATCTTATCTAACCCTCCCTTAAGGATCTCTTTCAAGACGGCCTTATCTTCTTCTTTAGGGAAACAGACAATGTTTAAGGCACAAAGAGGCTGGCCTCCCATGGCGTAGATGTCAGAGAGGGCGTTGGCTGCGGCAATCTGGCCAAAAAGATAAGGATCATCCACAATAGGGGTAAAAAAATCAAGGGTCAGAACAAGGGCCAGATCATCCCTTAGCCGGAAGATCCCGGCATCAGAGGCCTTCTCCAGGCCCACCAGAAGGTCCGGATGGGTCTGAAGAGGCAGATCAGCCAGTATTTCGGCCAGGTCCCCCGGACCAAGCTTGGCCGCTCAACCAGAGGCCCGGACTTTAGCAGTCAATCTCTTCATCGTCTAAAGGTGGCCACCAGGCGCTGGGGATTCAAAAAGAGATCAAGGGCATCCCTGATATCGCGAAAGACGGCATCGCTGGCCAGGAGAGCCTCTTTGCAGGCCCCTTCCTGACCAATGATGCAGATCCCCAGAGCTGCCTCTCGAAGCATAAGAATGTCGTTGTAACCGTTACCGATAGCTGCTGTCTTCTCCCGGCCCAACTCCTCGATAAAACGAAGTTTCTGGATATCGCCCCGTCCAGGCTCAAGTACTCGAACCATCACCCCCAACTCCTCTGGAGACATCTGCCCGGCAGTTTGGTTAGTATCCGCCGTAAGGATGAAGACATTGAGGATCTCAGCCAGCCTTTTGAGGCGTTCAGGCACCCCGGGGAGAAACTGACCATCGAGAGAAAGGGTTCCATTTAGATCCAGGACCAGATTTTCAATCTCAAAGCGAATCCCACAGGGCAGATCAAGCTCAAGCCCTTTGGACATTTGGCTGCTCCTTTCTCAAAAACTCAATAAAGGCCTCGGCTGCCGGAGAAAGGCTGCGGGCCCGATGTCTGATGAGATAAAATTTCCGGCGAACATAAAGCCCGTTGACCGAGACTATCTTTAGTCTCCCGGAGTGGAGGTCTTCCTCTATGGCCCGCCGGGAGATAAAGCTTACCCCTAGACCGGCCTTAAGGGCCTGTTTAACCGCCTCGGTGGATCCCATTTCGGCTACGATCTTAAACTGGGCCAGAGAAAGCCCCTTTTCCTTAAGGGCCTCTTCTGCCGTAAGTCTAGTCCCTGAGCCGGCCTCTCTGATTATCAGGGGAAGCTGCGGAAGGTCTTCGGTCTCAAGGGGCTCATTAAGTTTGAAGGAAGATGAGGCAGCCAGAACCAGCTCATCCTCACAGCAAGGCTCAAAAGAGAGCTCCTCCAGGGCAGAGAGTTTGGCCCCGACTATCCCCAACTCAATCGCCCCTCCGGCAACAGCCTCGGCCACTGAACGAGTATCTCCTATAAGGAGCTTTAGTTCCAGACCCGGATAGCTCTTCTTAAAGGCCCCCACTAGGCCAGGAAGGATATACTGGCCGGGAATGGTACTTCCGCCTATTTCCAGACGGCCCTTGTCCACCCCCAGAAAGAGGCGGATCTCTCTTTCGGCTTCACTGACCAATGAAAGGACCCTTTTGGCAAAAGGATAGAGGATCTCACCGGCCTTAGTCGGCAGGACTTCACGTCCCAGTCGGTCAAAGAGACGTACTCCCAAGAACTCTTCCAAAGCCTTGATGTGACCAGAGACCGTAGGCTGGGTAAGGAAGACCTCTTCTGCCGCCCGGGAAAAACTCTTTTTCTCGTAAACCTTGGCAAAGACCTGAAGTTGCCGGAGATCCAACACTAAGTCACCTCAATTTTGGCCAGAAGTGCTTGACGTACCCGGGAAGGAAGAAACCAGACGGCCAGATCTGCCGCCTTCTTGACCAGGGGAATGATATCAGGTTCCCCCTGCCAGTGTTCCCGCAAGACAGATTCGTCGGTCCGGTTGAGAAGGCGCAAGAGGGCAAGAGCTACCAGATAAATATCATCCACCAAGCCGACAAAGGGAATGGCATCTGGGATCAGATCTACAGGATTAAGCAGATAGACCACCGTTGCCCCCAAAATGGCCTTATCGGCCTTTGAGACCCGGGGATCCCTCATAAGGGAAACAATAAGAGCCAAAAACCTGGGAAGCAGACGGATAATTTCTTTAAGTCTTTCTTTAGGATGCATGTTCTATCCTCCAGGGCCATTGGATACCCTTTTACTTCCTCTATGGCAAATGCTTTAAGCTGTAGCCACAATTTATAAAATTTTACCAGTATTATCCGAGAAGGGCATTCTCTACAAGCCCACTCCTGGATCGTGTTGACAGCCCCCAGCGGACCAGTATTATCCGAAGATATGGTTAAAAGGAGAAAAACCCGCCAGATAACCTTAGGGCCTGTCAAGATTGGAGGAGGGGCTCCAATTGTCGTTCAGTCGATGACTAATACCGATACCCGTGACCCTTCAGCCACCCTTAAACAAATAGAACACTTAGCTCAGGTGGGTTGTGAGATAGTGAGGGTTGCTGTCCCTGACGAGAGGGCGGCCCAGACCCTGAAAGAGATCTCCTCCCGGTCTCCTCTGCCAATCATTGCAGATATCCACTTCGACTGGCGTCTGGCCATAGCGGCCATAGAATCCGGAGTCCAAGGTCTAAGGATAAACCCTGGGAACATCAAGGGCCCCGAGAAAGTGGCCCGAATTATCGCCGTAGCCAAAGATCAAGGAGTCTGCATCCGGATAGGGGTAAATGCCGGCTCTTTGGAGAAGGATCTCCTTAAGGCTTACGGTGGACCGACGGCTGAGGCCCTGGTTGAAAGTGCCCTGCGGCATCTTGACTTTGTTGTCGGGGATCTTGGCTATGAAAACCTCAAGGTCTCCCTGAAATCCTCTGATGTCTGGACAACCATCTCTGCCTATAGACTTTTTTCCCAAAAAAGTGACTTTCCACTTCACCTAGGGGTTACCGAGGCCGGGGGGCTCATCGCTGGGACTGTAAAAAGCTCGGTGGCTCTGGGAATACTTCTGGCCGAAGGCATAGGAGATACCATCCGGGTCTCCCTTACCAGGGATCCGACAGAGGAAGTCCGGGTAGCCTATGAGATCCTTCGCAGCCTCAGACTCAGGGAAAGAGGGCCAGAGATCATCTCCTGCCCCACCTGCGGCCGGTGCGAAATAAACCTTTTCGCCATTGCGGAAGAGGTAGAACGCTGGGCCGCCAGGGTAGATACTCCCCTTAAGTTAGCCGTCATGGGCTGCGTGGTCAATGGTCCAGGAGAGGCCCGAGAGGCCGATATCGGGCTGGCCGGGGGCCGAGGGGTAGGGATAATCTTCCGGCGGGGGAGGGTCATCCGAAAGGTCAAAGAGGCCGAGATACTACAGGCTTTTTTTGATGAAGTGGATAAGCTCCTTGAGGAAAAGAGAGGAGGTTCCCATGCGTCTTAGCGGCTATTTTCTGCCTACTCTTCGCGAAGATCCGGCCGAAGCCGAGGTTGTCAGTCATCGTTTGATGCTCCGGGCGGGCATGATTCGCAAGCTGGCCTCGGGGATTTACTCCTATCTGCCCTATGGCCTTGCGGCCCTACGTAACGTGGAGACCATCATCCGTGAGGAGATGAATCGTGCCGGGGCCCAAGAGGTCTTGCTCCCTATGGTCCAGCCAGCGGAACTCTGGCAAGAGACCGGACGGTGGGAAAAATATGGCCGAGAACTTCTGCGCTTCAAGGACCGCAAGGAACATGATTTTTGTCTGGCTCCCACGGCCGAAGAGGTCATCACGGATTTAGTCCGCCGGGAGGTACGCTCTTATCGTCAACTCCCCCTCACCCTTTATCAGATCCAGACAAAGTTCCGCGATGAGATAAGGCCCCGGTTTGGCCTTATGCGTGGCCGGGAATTTATTATGAAGGATGCCTACAGTTTTGATGCCGATGAGGCCGGAGCCGAGGCCAGTTATGAGGCCATGTATGAAGCCTACCAGAGGATCTTCAAGCGTTGTGGACTCAAATTTCGGGCTGTGGCCGCCGATACTGGAGCCATTGGAGGCCATGCCTCCCATGAATTTATGGTCCTGGCAGACACCGGTGAAGATCTGATCGCTGTCTGCTCCCGGTGTGACTACGCAGCCAATATCGAGCTTGCCGAGGCGATCGCCACTCCTCATGCCCCCAAAGGCAAAAAGGCTCCGCTGGAAAAAGTCCACACTCCTGGGGCCCATCGAGCAGAAGAGGTAGCTGAATTCCTTGGAAAAACTCCCCAGGAGATTGTCAAGACCTTGATTTACCTCGCCGATGGCCGTCCGGTGGCCGTCCTCATCAGGGGAGACCATGAACTAAATGAGGTTAAACTTAAAAAGGCCTTAAAGGCCGAAGTCCTAGAGATGGCTCCAGTAGAAGTAGTCGAAAAGGTCACCAAGGCACCTGTTGGTTTTGCTGGGCCCGTAGGCCTGGAGATCGAAATGATTGCTGATAAGGCAATAGCCGGGCTTAAAAATTTTGTCACTGGGGCCAATGAGGCCGATTTTCACTATCTGAACGTCAACCTCGGTCGGGATTTCCCCACTCCGACCTTTGCAGACCTGAGAAACGTCGTCCCCGGTGACCCCTGCCCCCAATGCGGAGAAGGCCTTGAGATCATTCGGGGAATTGAAGTCGGCCATATCTTCAAACTGGGAACCCAATACAGCCAGGCCATGGGGGCAACCTTTCTTGATGCCCAAGGTCGGCAAAGGCCCCTGATCATGGGGTGTTACGGAATCGGCGTAGGCAGAACAGTAGCTGCCGCTATTGAACAAAACCACGACGAAAATGGCATTATTTTTCCCGTTCCCATTGCTCCTTTTAAGGTTATCGTCGTTCCGGTAAACATAAAAGACGATCAGATTTCTAAAACTGCCCAAAACCTCTATCAGGAGCTCCAGAACAGTGTTCCCACCCTCCTTGATGACCGAGATGAACGCCCGGGGGTCAAATTCAAAGATGCAGACCTCATTGGAGTCCCATTGAGGGTGACCATCGGCAAGAAGCTCAAAGAAGGCCTAGTAGAGATCAAAAAACGGGCCACAGGAGAGACTCAGCTGGTGTCTGTCTCAGAGGCAGCCTCCAGGATAAGAACTTTACTTAATGAAGAAACTCCCTCTGTCTGAAGAAGCCCTCAAAGCAGACAAGACTAGATAGACCTCTCCAGAGGTAAAATATCATTTCTTGGCTAAGAGCCCTTTTACTCTTTGGCCAATTGGGGTTAACTTTTCTGTATGATCCGTTTTTCGGATATCCTTGATCAGATCCACACTTATCTTCCCAAGGCAGAGACCACCTTGGTAGAGAAGGCCTATGTCTATTCGGCCAAGGTCCACCAGGGCCAGACCAGGCTCTCCGGAGAACCCTATCTCTCCCATCCCCTGGCCGTGGCCTATACCTTGGCCAAGATGAGGCTTGACCTTCCCACTATTGCTGCCGGCCTTCTTCACGACACCGTGGAAGACACCTGTGCCAGCCTGGAGGAAATCGGACGTTTATTTGGAGAAGAGGTTGCGGGTATCGTTGACGGGGTGACCAAGATCTCGGCTATGCCCTTGGCCAGCAAGTTAGAGAAACAAGCCGAGAACCTCCGGAAGATGCTTCTGGCCATGGCCAAGGACATCCGAGTTATCCTAGTCAAGCTGGCCGATCGACTCCACAACATGCGCACCCTTGAGTACCAGAAGGAGGGCAAAAGGGCCCAGATCTCTCGGGAGACCTTAGACATCTACGCTCCCCTGGCCGCTCGCTTAGGAATAGACTGGATGAAAAGAGAACTCGAAGATCTGTCTTTCTGTCATCTTTATCCCGATGAATACCGCCAACTCCGCGATGCCGTAGAGCAGATGATTACTGAACGTCAGTCATTTGTAGAGGAGGTCAAAGAGATCCTCGAACACACCTTGGCTCTTCATGGACTCAAAGGACGAATCCTGGGCCGCCGCAAGCATCTTTACAGCATCTGGCGCAAACTTGAACGTCAGGGGCTGACCATCGATCAGCTTGATCAGATATACGACATCATCGGCTTCCGGATAATCCTCAAAGAGGTTAAGGAATGCTATGAGGCCCTGGGAGTGGTCCACTCCCTCTGGAAACCCATCCCCGGCCGCTTTAAGGACTATATCAGCCTTCCCAAACCCAATATGTACCAATCACTTCATACCACAGTCATCGGACCTTATGGGGAACGGATGGAGATCCAGATCCGGACCGAAGAGATGGACCGGATCGCCAACGAAGGGATTGCCTCCCATTGGCTCTACAAGGAGGGAAAGATCCTTTCTGGTAAGTCTGGCCAGTTCGAATGGTTAAAGCGCCTGGTAGAACTCCAAAAGGAACTCCAGAACCCGAAGGAGTTTTTAGAATCTGTCCGTCTGGATCTCTTCCCCGATGAGGTCTATGTCTTTACCCCCAAGGGAGAGGTCAAGGTCTTCCCCCAAGGAGCCACCCCCATTGACTTTGCCTATGCCATCCACACCGAAGTAGGTCACCATTGCATCGGGGCCAAGGTCAATGGCCAGATTGTCTCCCTCCGCTATAAACTCCAAACCGGAGACATGGTCGAGATCCTCACCAGTGCCCAGGCTCGTCCAAGCCGAGACTGGCTCAAATACGTCAAGACCAGCCGGGCCCGTGCCCGAATCAGACACTTCTTGAAAAAAGAAGAGGAGGCCCGGAGTCTGGCCCTGGGCCGGGAGCTGTGCGAGAGGGAGTTTCGGAAACACCGTCTGGACTTCAGCCAGTTTGCTGACTCTCCCGAGGCCGAAAATATCGCCAGGGAGTTCTCCTTCAAAAGCTTTCAGGACTTAATTATCGGGGTAGGTTTTGGCAAGGTCTCGGCCTCTCAGGTAGTGGGCAAGATCTTGGCCCGCCAAGAGAGGGAAAAGGAGAGGCCCATTCTCGAAAAACCATCTAAACGGCAAGGCAAGGGGGGTATTCTGGTCAGGGGTACTGGAGATCTGCTGATCAAGCTGGCTCGATGTTGCCAACCTGTTCCCGGAGATGAGATTATTGGTTACATTACCCGGGGCCGGGGAGTCACTGTCCATCGGGTAGATTGCCCCAATCTCCAGCATGTTGACTCAGAGAGAAAGATCGATGTTTCTTGGGACATCCAGGGTACCGATGGTGTTCACCCGGCCAAGATATCAGTCATCACTGTGGATCAGAAAGGAATGCTGGCCTCGGTCTCCAACGCTATCAGCTCCTCTGAGGCCAATATAGTCAAGGCCGAAGTGACCACTACTCCAGACAAAAAGGCCCGTTTTATCTTTGTGGTCGAGGTCACCGGCCGAGATCACCTCAATCAGGTCTTATCTAATGTCCGGCAGGTAAGTGGAGTCCTCAAGGCAGAGAGGCGTTTTTCCTAGCGGACGGCTTTAACCACCTTGCCGGCCTTGAGACACCTGGTACAGACCCGAATCCGCTTAGTTCTTCCATTAACCACGGCCCGCACCCGCTGGAGATTCGGATACCACCAGCGACCAGTGTGACGGTTGGAGTGGCTGACGTTACAACCAGTTCTAGGTCTCTTGCCGCAGATCTCGCAGACTCTCATATTCTCCTCCCCGAAGTTTTAGGACCAATTCTTTAAACAAATATCCCCAAAACGCGCCTGCTATATACCGAGTAAGCCGGCCCTTGGCAAGCTTTGACTTGAGCCCCCGAGAAGGTATATATTGACCCGCTAGGAAAACTTAGAGGTTCAAAAAAACTATCCAGGGATATCCGAATGAATCATCACAACAGTGCTTTGGGGTTCAAGATCTTTGTGGCCTTTGCCCTCCTTACGGCCGTTATGGCAGGGCTCGGTTATTATTTTAAAGAACTACTTCCTCCTTGGGCTCTGGTTCTTATCGTGGCCACCCCTCCGGCCACGGGTTGTCTTCTTTACGGTCTTGTGCGCTCCTCCCCACCGAAGGCAACCAAAGAACCACCTCCCCCAAGTCAGGAGCCCAAACCTTCACCGCCTCAGGACACAGTTAGCCCCCAAGCCGTCGGGCCATCTCCAGAGGCTGTGATTGCTCAAGTCTTGGCTACCTTCCAAAGGGAGGGACGGCTCCTTGATTTTTTAAGCGAAGACCTTGACCGTTATGATGATGCCCAGATCGGAGCAGCAGTAAGGGTGATCCACAGGGGGCTCAAATCTGCCTTGTCCGAAATGGTCCATCTGGCCCCAGTAGTCGAGGGACAGGAGGGAGCCGAGGTAACCGTAGAAGAGGGTTTTGACCCCTCGGCCATAAGGCTCACTGGAAACGTCCAGGGTAAGCCTCCCTTCAAGGGTATTTTGCGTCATAGAGGCTGGCGGTATCTAGAGATTAAAAGTCCTCCTTTATCCGAAGAAAAAGAGCAAATCATAACCCCGGCCGAAATAGAAATCCGCTAATAAAAAAGGGGGGGCCGTTGGCCCCCTCAAACCCCCCTTTTGGCTCTCCCTATCCCCGGTCTAAAAACCGGCGGCTATCTGGAAGGTAAAGATGAAGTGATCCTGGACAGATCCAGATTCGCTATCCTGGTCGACAAAAGTAAAGTCCACACTGATCTTGTTGGCTAGCCCCTTAATATAGTAGTTAAAACCGAATCCATAGACGTCGGTATCGTCTTCTTTATCGACATCAAAGTTCTGATAGTGGACAAAGGGCTGGAATTGACCAATTCCCACCTTACCGGGTAGGAGATAGCCGGCCTTTAGAGAGACAATAGAAGCATCATCACCGGAACTGAGGTAGGTATAGGTCACACCATTGGCCGAGTTGTCAATATCAATATAGGCGGCCTCAAGCGTAATGGCCCCAGCTCCAAGAGGCTGATCCCAGAAAAGATCCACCGTCCAGGCAGAATAGTCATCGATCTTGGTTGCTGAAAAATTGATATCCTCTTGATAGTCAAAGCCGGCTCCGATGGACAGGACCCGCTTTTTGCCCAGATAGGTGCCTTTGTTGAACCAGCCAGTCTCGGGATCAAAAAGCGAAACTGAGACCCGACCGGCAAAGCGGAGGTTATCCTCAGGATTTAAGGAGCTGCTCTCAACCCCTTCGCCAATCATCAGGCGATACTGAAACTTACCCCCAGAGAGATTTCCCCAGAGGGTGACACTATCATCCCGACCGACCTTGCTAGGATAAAAAATGCCGCTACGCACCCCACCCTGACCCCAGTCAAGATCAGTGGTCAGAAGAGTTTTGGTGGAGGTGGTTCCATAATTGCGGGTGAAGGGGACATACATACGGCCAGCTTGAAGCATGAGAGCATCACCGGCAAGCTTGACCGTAATCCAACCATCCCTCAGGGCTAGGCCTGAGCCAAGGCCAACGCTGGGGTTATCTAGCCCGTCCTGCCCAAGACGATCGCCGGCATAATGAAGGAAGAAACTGAACCAAGGATTAATAATCCCTTTGACGTAGAAATAGGCCCGACGGGTCATGAAATCGTTGAGAGACTCATCACCCTTACCGTCATTGTTGGTATCACGATAATCATCGACATACTGATACCAGGCCTGTCCCCAGAAGCCCACGTGGAAGGACATGTCTCCTTCTCGATAGACCTCTACGGACCAGACCATTGCCGGAAACAAGAGCAAGAAAAACAACGTAAGACAGACCTTTTTAAACATACAGCTACCTCCTTAAAGTTTTTTGATAGAAACAAGGCTAAAGCTTGGATTTTTCTTATAATATTAGCATCCTAAAAAGTCTAGTACTTTTTTTCACTTGAATTTTATGCGATCTATTGCCAGGTTATAATATTTTAATTTCATTATTATATACTCCACAGGTTTCTTTTTTGTTCTCATTTGAAACGCAAAGATAGCTATCAGTCAGCTATTGCGCTTAAAAACGAAACCTTGAAGATCAAGCAAAATAGGAAATTTCTATGACATAGATCGTTATCTTCTGGCACAATCTTTTGGTCTAATGGATCTTGACCGGAGGAGAGATTCCGAGTAGTTTATCATTAATAAAATTTTAAGTATATTAATTGTTGTTTTTTACTGTTAACCTTCTTAAAGTAATAAATAAAAAGATGGCCAAGATCTGGCTCTTAAGACACGGTCTGACCCGGGCCAATGAGGAGGGGATCTTTGCCGGCTGGACAGACGAACCTCTGACCGAAGAGGGAAGGCTTCAGGCCCAGGAGGCTGCTGAACGGCTGGCCGGGGAAGAAATTGTGGCTATATACACCAGCCCGGTAGCCAGGGCCATAGAGACAGCCAAAATAATCCAGAGTTTCTTCCCTCAAGTCCCTCTTAAAATAGAAGAAGGCCTGGGGGAGATCAGAATTCCTATGTGGGATGGAAAGTCTAAAACCTACCTTAAAGGGCGGCCTGAGCTTGGTTATCCTCTCTGGAAAAAGACCCCCCATCTCTTCAGGCTTAAAGGAGCCGAAAGCCTGAAGGATCTTCAAAGGCGGGCTGTGGTTAGCGTAGAAAAAATTGCCTCCTATCACAGGCAAGAAAGCGTCCTCTTGGTTAGTCACCTGGCAACTATTCGATGCCTCGTCCTCCACTACCAGAGAAGGCCTCTTTCGGACTACCGGAAGGTCAAAGTAGCCAATGCCAGCCCCATCCTCCTCCGCCAACGGGACGACGGCACCCTTCTTCTTGATCTCCACCCCCTCGAAAGCTAGCCTTTTTAAAGCCGATATTTGTTGCAATCTGAAACAGAAGACCATAAATTTATGGTCGTCGCAAACCCAAAAGACAGGAGGGATCCTTATGAGCGGTCTGAGCAACATATTTAAGACCTTTATTCTTCTAGCGGCCCTGACCGGTCTTTTCCTGGTCGTTGGCCAGGCCATCGGGGGGCGCCAAGGGGCAATGATCGCCTTGGTGTTTGCCGGCCTGATGAACTTTTTTGCCTACTGGTTCAGTGACAAGCTGGCCTTGGCAATGAGTGGTGCCCGGCCGGTCTCAGCGACCCAGGCCCCGGAGCTTCACGCCATCGTAGAAAAGTTGGCCCGGTCAGCCGGGATCCCTAAACCCAGGGTCTATATTATCCCGACCCAGACCCCAAACGCCTTTGCTACAGGACGCAATCCGTCCCATGCGGCAGTAGCTGTAACCGAGGGCATCCTTCAGATCCTCAATTGGGATGAGCTCGAAGGGGTTCTGGCCCATGAGCTGGCCCACATTAAAAATCGCGATATCCTTATCAGCAGCATCGCGGCGGTTATCGCCGGAGCCATAAGTTATCTAGCCCAGATGGCCCAGTGGGCCCTGATCTTCGGAGGCTTCCGTCGGGACGAAGAAGACGATATGGGAGGAACTATTGGGGCCCTGGCGATGATGATCATTGCTCCCATCGCTGCTGCCCTGATCCAGTTTGCCATCTCCAGAAGCCGGGAGTATCTGGCCGATGCCACCGGGGCCAAGATTTGCCGTTGTCCCATGGCCTTGGCCAGTGCCTTGAAGAAGCTTGAGGAATGGAATCGTCGGGTTCCCATGCACGTCAATCCGGCCCAGGCCCAGATGTTTATCGTTAACCCGCTCTCCGGAGAGGCCCTGATGAGGCTTTTTTCTACCCATCCCCCTATTGAAGACCGGGTCCGTCGTCTGGTAGAGATGGCTAGATCTCTAGGAAGATAGGAGTAAAGATGGCCACAGGCGACAAGATCCTCGTCCTTGACTTTGGCTCCCAGACCACCCAGCTCATTGCCCGACGGGTAAGAGAGCTCCGCGTCTACTCGGAGATCAGGGCCTGTAATATCTCCCTTGAGGAGATAAAGGCCTTTGCTCCCAAGGGTATTATCCTCTCTGGGGGGCCGGCCAGTGTCTACGACGAAGGGGCCCCCCAGACAGACCAAGCCCTCTTTGAACTGGGGATCCCAATCTTGGGGATATGCTATGGGATGCAACTGATGACCCACCTCCTTGGTGGGCGGGTAGAACGCAGCCAAAAGAGGGAATACGGTCCGGCCAGACTAAAGATCCTTGAGGCCAGGGATATTTTTGCCGGTCTTTCGCCTGAAAAGACTTACCAGGTCTGGATGAGTCATGGAGACCGCATTGAGGAAATGCCTCCTGGCTTCATTCGGATGGCCGAAAGTGAAAACTCGCCGATTGCGGCCATGGGTGATGAGTCCCGGCGGCTCTTTGGAGTCCAGTTTCATCCTGAGGTGGCCCACACAGAGATCGGCCGTGATATCCTTTCCAACTTCGTCTTCAAAGTCTGCGCCTGCCAGCCTACCTGGACCATGGCCTCCTTTGTTCAGGAGGCCGTGGAGCAGATTAGGCAAACCGTAGGGCCAGAAGAGAGGGTCATCTGTGCCCTGTCCGGAGGGGTTGATTCCTCAGTGACTGCTCTTTTGGTCCACAGGGCCTTAGGGAACCGGCTGGTTTGTATCTTCGTCAATAATGGACTGTTGCGCCAAGGTGAAGTCGAGACGGTACTTAACTTCTTCCGGGGCTCTCAACTTGAAGTCCGCTATGTTGACGCCTCAGATTTTTTCCTCTCTCGGCTCTCTGGGATAACTGATCCGGAAGAAAAAAGGCGGATCATTGGCCACACCTTCATTGAGGTCTTTGAGGCCGAAGCCCAGAAGATCGGTGCCGTAGGTTATCTGGCCCAGGGGACCCTTTATCCTGACGTGATCGAGAGCATCTCTTACCGGGGGCCCTCAGCCACTATCAAGAGCCATCACAACGTAGGCGGCCTCCCGGAACGCATGAGGCTTAAACTCATCGAGCCTCTAAAAGAGCTCTTCAAAGATGAGGTCCGAGAGCTGGGCAAAGAACTAGGAATGCCTTATGAACTCATCTGGCGACAACCCTTCCCAGGGCCAGGGCTAGCTATTCGGATCATCGGAGAGGTTACCAAGGAACGTCTGAAGATCCTGCGTCAGGCCGACGCCATCGTCACCGAGGAGATGAAGAGCTCTGGCTGGTACTATAAGGTCTGGCAGTCCTTTGCTGTCCTCCTCCCCATAAAGACCGTCGGGGTCATGGGTGATGAACGAACCTACGAATACGTAATTGCTCTAAGGGTAGTCGATAGCCTTGATGCCATGACTGCCGATTGGACCAAACTACCCTATGATCTTTTGGCCCGACTCTCTAATCGAATCATCAATGAGGTCAAGGGGGTCAACCGGGTGGTCTATGATATCTCCTCCAAACCACCGGCCACTATCGAATGGGAGTAGCTTCCTTAAGGAGTCTTTCCACGTAGGCCAAATCCTCAGGGGTATCAACCTCTGGGCATTCGTAACGGGTAATGACCACGGCCAGCTTCCAGCCATTTTCAAGGGCCCGGAGTTGTTCTAATTTCTCCGAGGCCTCAAGCTCCCCCTCCGGAAGGGCGACAAAGTCCTCTAGAGCCCAGCGTCGATAGGCATAGATGCCTATATGTCGGAGATAACGGGGCCGGCTCCCTGGGGCTCGAAAATAGGGTATAGGGGATCGGGAAAAATAAATGGCCCGCGACTGTCGATCAAGGACCACCTTGACCCGGTTAGGATCAAAGACATCCTCTTCCCGCTTGAAGACAGTAGCCACAGTGGCCATAGGCAGATCTCCGTCAAGCAGAAGAGGTTTGACCAGCTCTTCAACCACTGGAGGAGCCAGAAGAGGTTGATCGCCCTGGATGTTAACCACGATGTCCTGGGGGTCAAGACGCAGGAGATTGGCCGCTTCGGCAATCCTTTCGGTGCCACAGCGATGCTTCTGGTCGGTCATGACCACCGTTCCTCCAAAGGAGCGCACTCCTTCGGCTATCCGTTCATCATCGGTGGCCACTACCACCCGGGAGACCACCGGGCTGTCCAGAACCCTTTCATAGACATGCTGGATCATTGGTTTGCCGGCCAGTTCGGCCAACGGCTTTCCGGGAAAGCGGGTAGAAGCAAACCTTGCCGGAATAATGGCAACTATCTTCATGGCCTCTCCGCCTTAATAAGCTATTACTCTAGAGAAAACTTTCTAATCATGGGATAAAATGTGGCATCATGTTAGCTAAAAGCCCCAGCTACGGCAAGATCAAAGAAAACCGAATATTTTACGCCCCTAATGAAGGTATTGATCCCCGAAGATCCCCAAATCTGGCTGATAAATCCCTGGATCTACGATTTTGCGGCCTTTGATCTTTGGGCCAAACCTTTAGGGCTCCTCATTTTGGCCACCAAACTGAGGCGCCAGGGATATCGGGTGAGATTTTTTGATCTCCTTGACTATAGCCATCCAGGTCTTCCTATGCGCCCCAAACGGAAAAGATTCGGTACCGGACATTATTTCCGCACCCCTCTTCCTAAACCGGTTCCATTGACCGATGTCCCCCGAAGCTTTGCCCGCTACGGGCTCCCTTATCACCTAGCCCAGAAGATGTTCCTCTCTGCTGGGGCTCCAGACCTTGTCCTGGTCACCAGCCTTATGACCTACTGGTATCCTGGAGTCTGGGAAACTATCTCCCTTATCAAGAGCCTCTATCCCAGAGTACCCATCGTCTTGGGGGGGATTTATGCCAGCCTCATGCCGGAACACGCCAGAGTCTCAGGGGCAGATTTTGTCATCAGCGGTCCGGCTGAAGGGAGGCTTGAGAGACTGGTTATTGATCTCATCGGCCCCCCGAGCTCTCAGAAAGAATTCATTCCCTCTTATCCCTCTTTTGATCTCCTCCCCCGACTTGATTATGTATGTCTATTGACCACTCGAGGTTGCCCCTTTCGGTGCCAGTACTGTGCTTCAAGGCTTCTTTTCCCCAGGTTTGAACGCCGCCAGCCAGAAGATGTACTCGAAGAGATCCTCTATTGGCATAGACGGTTTGGAGTCCAAGATTTTGCCTTCTACGACGATGCCCTCTTGGTAGATTTTGAGACACATCTGGGGCCACTTCTAGAGTACATATGTCGCTTGGGTCTTAAGGTCCGGTTCCATACCCCTAATGCCTTCCATGTCCGTCTGGTCAATCAGGAGGTGGCCAATCTTCTCAAGAAAGCCGGCTTTGTTACCCTGAGGATGGGGTTTGAGACGGTCGAAGACCGAAGGCACGAGGCTCTAGATGGTAAGGTAAACACGGCTGATCTTCCCCGGGCCATAGAGGCTCTTAAGAAGGCCGGCTTTCATGGCCACCAAATCGGGGTCTATATCCTCTGGGGGCTTCCCGGCCAGCCTCTAGATGAGGTCCGAAGGTCACTCGAGTTCGTGGCCTCCTGTGGGGCTGCCCCCTATTTGGCCGAATATTCCCCCATCCCGGGGACAGCCCTCTGGGAAGAGGCCCTTGCCCGGGCCCGATACCCTATAGATGAGGAACCCCTCTTCCAGAACAACTCTCTTCTCCCCTGCCTCAATCCCATAGACTGGGAAGAGGTTAGTCGCCTTAAAAGATATGCCCAGAGGCTCAGGGTTTACAGCGCTTGAGGGCTGGGGTAAGTCTGAGGCAGAATTTTCCCCTTTCAAAAAAAAACAAGGATAACCCTATGGGCAAAAAAGTTTATGTCTTGATGCTGATTTTTCTCTCTATTGTCTCCCGAGCCTGGTCCCTGACCCCTTACGAAGAAAATACCATTTCTGTTTACAGACAGGCCACCCGGGGAGTGGTCCACATCGATTGTCTTAAGGATCCAGACAAAACAGGGGGCAAGGGCCCCCTCAGGACTTTAGGATCAGGATTTTTTCTGGACAAAGATGGCCATATCATCACTAACTTTCATGTCATTGATGCTGCCTTTGTCATCAATGTCATTGATTGGGCCGGAAATCGCTACCAGGCCCAGATCGTCGGCACAGATCCAGAAACCGACTTGGCTGTCCTCAAGATAAAGCCTAAGGAAGATATTGCCCCCCTTGAGTTCGGAGATTCGGATCAACTCATCATTGGCCAGAAAGTACTGGCCATTGGTAATCCTTATGGACTTGACAATACCCTTACCGTAGGGGTGATCAGTGCCCTAAATCGATCTCTCCCCAGCCCCACTCTGGAGCTCTCCCACAACATCATCCAGACAGATGCCGCCATAAACCCCGGGTCAAGCGGTGGCCCTCTCCTTGACTCTAGCGGTCGAGTAATCGGAATAAACACGGCCATGCTCGGTCGAGGGGCGGAAAACATCGGTTTTGCCATACCGGCCAATGTGGCCAAACGGATCATCCCCCAGCTTATATCCCAGGGGTTTGCTGTCAGACCTTGGCTGGGATTCTTCGGAATAGAGCTTTCAACCCGCCTAGCCAATCTCTTCGGTCTTAAAGTATCCAAAGGAGTAATGATAGAAAGGGTCATCCAGGGATCCCCTGCTGCCCGGGCCGGACTCCGCGGGGGAGAGAGGTTGATCAAATTCGGCAACGAGGAGGTCATCCTCGGCGGAGATGTTATCGTCGGGATAGACGGACGCCCGGTCTCTCGCATCCTGGATATAGTCGAGGCTATGACCAACAAAAGGCCAGGAGATACGGTAATCTTCAAGGTCATCCGGGAAGAAGAAGAGCTTGAGATTGCTGTCAAAGCGGGGCTACTTCCACCTACGGCCCAGAAGCCACGGCGCTAGGAGGACCTTTATCCATGACTGAAGAGATAGACATCTCTGTGGTCATTCCCCTCTACAACGAGGAAGACAACGTTGCCCTGCTCCTGGCCCGCATCAAAGAGGCCTTAGAACCACTAGGAAGAAGTTTTGAGGTCATCTGCGTTGACGATGGCTCCACCGATAAAACCGTTAAGATCTTAAAGGATCTTAAAAAATCGTACCCCTTCTTAAGGGTGATCATCTTTAGGCGCAACTTTGGCCAAAGTGCAGCCATGGCGGCAGGTTTTGACTACGCCCGGGGCAGGATTGTCGTCTCCATGGACGGAGACCTCCAGAATGATCCAGCTGATATCCCCATGCTTATTACCCGCCTTGAAGAAGGTTACGACGTAGTCTCTGGCTGGCGCAAGGATCGTCAAGATCCCTTCTTCTCCCGGAAGCTACCCTCATTTGTTGCCAATTGGATCATCGGTCGGGCCACGGGGGTAAGGCTCCATGATTACGGTTGCTCCCTTAAGGCCTACCGACGGGAGGTGGTTAAAAACATCTCCCTTTACGGAGAGCTTCACCGTTTTATTCCCGTGTTGGCCAGTTTCTATGGAGCAAGAATTGTTGAGGTCCCGGTCAGACACCATCCTCGACGGCTTGGCCGAAGCAAATACGGAATCTCCCGCACCTATCGAGTAATTCTAGACCTTCTGCTGATGCTCTTCTTTAAAAGATTTGCCACCCGACCGCTCCACATCTTTGGCCTTATGGGCGGAGGCATGATCCTTACCGGAGGACTTATTGAAGCCTATCTGACCTTCAGAAAGCTTTTCTTCGGCGAAGATATCGGTGGTAGACCTCTACTTCTTTTGGGTATCCTTCTCATCATTACCGGGGTTAATCTTTTTGGTACCGGCCTTCTGGCTGAGCTCCTCATCCGGACATATCACGAAAGTCAAGGCAAACCCATCTATACTGTCCGCGAGGTTATCGAGTGAAGCTGAGAGCTGGACTCATCTTCCGAACCCTGGTCAGTCTAGGAACCGTTGTCTGGCTCATCCACCAGATAGATCTTCGGACCCTGGGTCGGGCCCTAAAGGGATTTCCCCCTCATCTTTTTGCCTTAGCGGCGTTGGTTTTTATCCTAGCCCAAGTCCTCTCTACCAGAAGGTGGCAAGTCCTAGCCAGCTCACTTCGGATAAGGGCTCCTTATGGACTCCTTTTGCGCTACTATTTCGTTGGTTCCTATTTCAATCTCCTTATGCCTGGGGCTATCGGAGGA
The DNA here is from genome assembly GCF_054026695.1 of Thermosulfuriphilus sp. NCBI lineage: Bacteria > Pseudomonadati > Thermodesulfobacteriota > Thermodesulfobacteria > Thermodesulfobacteriales > Thermodesulfobacteriaceae > Thermosulfuriphilus > Thermosulfuriphilus sp. The sequence continues at coordinate 63,161 of NZ_JBPMLP010000056.1, read as the reverse complement.
GACGTTATCAAGGCCTATCTGCTTTCAAAAGGACAGGAAGGCAAGTTACGCATCAGCTACAGCATTGTCGGAGACCGGGGGTTTGGCCTTGGAGCCATACTGGGGCTTTCTCTTGGCGGTTTTTTACTGAAGCCAGACATCGTCCCCGCCGCTGGACGTTGGCCCCTTTTTTTGGTTCTGGCTGGAGGCAATCTGATCTTTCTGGCAGCTCCCCTCCTAAGTTCGATAATCCGCCGTCTCTTCCCCAGCTTCCCAGAAGACATATTTGCCTTCTGGCGGAATCGACTGGTCTTCCTTGAGGCCTATCTCCTCAGTGTTCTTGTCCAGCTGCTGGTGATCACCTTCCACTGGATGTTGGGCAAAGGGCTGGGGCTCCCTTATGGCTTCGGTTTTTACCTGGTCGTCGTCCCCCTTATCTCTGTAGCCAGTAGCCTGCCACTTTCGATAAGTGGTATCGGAATACGCGAAGGCGGCTTTGCCTTTTTCCTCAAACACCTGGGGGAGAACCCAGCCTTGGGGGTGGCCTTGGGGATTCTTGCCTTCGGGGTCTCATTGGTAGTTGGGGCGATTGGAGGAATCGTCTATCTCTTCGGTCAACACGAAAGGGGCAAAGAGGCCCTTAAGATACACAAGGAATCATGTCGATAGATATCGAATTCTTTTACCTAATAAACGGTTCCCGCCACTGGCTTCTGGATCACCTGATGCCGCTTTTCTCCAGCCAGACCTTTATCATCGCCGCCTTTGTGGCCATATCAGCCTTGGCGACCCTATTTTACGGACGTCGGGCCATCCTTGCGGCTCTGGTGGCCGTGGTCCTGGTGGCCGGAGCCGACTTTATCTGTGGCCAAGTAGCCAAGCCCTTCTTTAAACGTCCTCGTCCCTACTGTACCCTGGATCACCTCTACCTCCGCAAAGGGGGAGACTGGCGATTTATTAAGGCCCCTATCGAGCGACCAGGCCGTTATGCCTTTCCCTCCTGTCATGCCACCAATACCGCTGCAGCCGGCCTTTATCTGGCCCTGGTCTTTCCCCGGATAGCCCCTTTAAGCCTTATGGTTCCCTTGCTTACCGGCTATTCCCGAATATACGGTGGCCATCATTATCCTCTTGATGTCCTTGCCGGCTACCTTCTGGGCGGTGGGCTGGCCCTGGCAGTCTGGGGCCTGAGCAGGTTCTTCTGGCTGAGGAGGAAGAAATGAAGCGGCTTCTCGACGAGCTCTTCACTCCTTTTGGGCTTTTTGTCCTCGTTATTTTCACCTTCAGGCTTACTTACCTACGCCATGCTCCTTTTGACCTTTCTCCTGATGAGGCCTATTATTGGGACTGGTCTCGACATTTGGCCTGGGGCTATTATAGCAAACCCCCCATGGTGGCCTGGCTTATGGCTGTGGCCACCAAATACCTGGGATCTACGGCCTATGCAGTAAGGCTTCCGGCCGTCTACCTAGGAACAGGAGTGATCGTCTCTCTTTACTTCCTCTCCCTGAGTCTATTTCCCCAAGACCGACGTCTAGCCCTTTACACCACCTTTGTCGCCGCGGCCATTCCCCTTTTTGCCGTTTATTCCTTCCTCATGACCATTGATCCGCCACTTTTCTTCTTCTGGGCCTTGGCTCTCCTTGTGGGCTGGATTTCCATCGAAAGAGAGCGCCTTCTTTGGTTTGTGTTTCTGGGGATTATCCTCGGAGGAGGGCTACTCTCCAAGCAAACTATGGTCGGTTTCTATCCCTTACTGCTTCTTTATCTTTATCTGTCTCCCGAAAAAAGACACCTTCTTGGCCACCCCGGCCCCTATGCCACAGGTCTTGTGGCCGGAGTCCTTATTCTGCCCAACCTCCTTTGGAACGCCAGACACAACTGGGTAACCTTTTTCCATACAGCCCATCATTTTGAGGTCAAAGGGGTTGAGTTTCCCAAAAGTTTTTTAGAGTTCGTCGGAGGGCAGGCATTGGTCATCAGCCCGATCATCTTTGGCCTCCTTATCTACACCGCTATCGCCGCCCTCAAGAAAGGAATTCTCTGGCGGGATCCCCGTCTGCGGTACCTGGGGCTCTTTTCCCTTTTGCCTCTGGGGGGAGTCACTGGCCTGTCAATACTTCGGGAGATAAATGCCAATTGGCCAGGCCCTTTTTACCTTTCATCCCTGGTAATCCTCAGTGTGCTCGCCTTAAGGACCAGATGGCGTCGGCAGGCAGGAAGGATAAGGCGTCTTTATTTTCTGGGGCTTATCCTCGGCGCCTTACTCTGCGGCCTGACCTACTACCTACCCGAGGTCATCAGGCAACTGCCTCAAGGTTGGGCCCACCTTGACCCAACCTTGAAGCTTAAGGGTTGGAAGGAACTGGGAGAAGAGATGAGCCGGATCAAAGATGGCCATCCCCAGGCCTTCGTCCTTTCTCTTAAAAGACAAATCGTCAGTGAACTTGCTTTTTACATGGAAGGGCAACCAGTAGTCTATCGCTGGGCCGGAAAGGAGCGCTCTGTTAGGAGCCAGTACGAACTTTGGCCCTGGCCTAGGGAGCTAATCGACCGTAATGCCCTACTGGTCTTAAGAGAACAAGACCAAGTCCCCGAAGATCTAAAAGAAGTCTTCAGAGAGATAGCCTTTCTTAAGGAAATCCGTATAGATCTTGGTCTTGGCCGCCAGAGGATCTTTCGGATCTATCTCTGCCAAGGTTTCAAGGGACATCCCCGATATACTGGTGCTAGCTGAGGCCGTATTTCTCCAGTTTATAACGGAGGACTCGCTCTGAGATCCCCAAGATCTCCGCTGCCTTGGTCTTGACCCCTTTGGCCAGGCTGAGGGCCTCCTTGATCCTTTGGCGCTCCAGGTGTTCTACGGCCAGAGGCAGGGGGAGCTCCCAGAGGGAGCGATCTAACCCCTTGGGGACTTGGCCCTTGGCTAGGTGGTGGGGGAGATCCTGAAGGGTAACTACAGGACCTTCGGCTAAGATAACGGCCCGCTCGATAATGTTTTCAAGCTCCCGGACATTGCCGGGAAACTCGTAGACCAAAAGAACCTCCAGGGCTTCTCGGCTGAGATCCCGAAGATCTTTGCCATATTTTTGGGCAAAACTTCTAAGGAAATGCCGAGCCAACGGCACGATATCTTCCTTTCTTTGCCGCAGGGGAGGTAATCTGATGGCAAAGACATTAAGGCGCCAGAAAAGATCCTCCCGGAATCGACCTTCATTGACCATCCTCTGCAGATCCTGATTAGTAGCGGCAACTACCCGAACATCGACGCTAATCTCCTTAAGGCCCCCGATCCTAGAAAAGGTTTTTTCTTGGAGGACTCGGAGGAGTTTGGCCTGAAGAGCAGGAGGAAGCTCGCCAATTTCATCAAGAAAGATGGTCCCTTGATGGGCAAGTTCGAAAAAACCGGGCTTACTCCGGCTGGCCCCAGTGAAAGCCCCCTTCTCGTAGCCGAAGAGCTCACTCTCAAGGAGTCCTTCAGGGATGGCCGCACAGTTTATCTTCACCAAAGGCCCCTTTGAACGGGGAGAAAGCCGGTGGAGAAGCCCTGCAACAATCTCTTTGCCGGTACCAGATTCCCCGAGGATGAGAACAGTGGCCTCGGTGGCCGCCACTTTGGAGACCAAACGGAGTACCTCCTTCATGGCTTGACTCTCAGCCACAATTCCCGGTATCTCAGGAACAGCTAGTTCCTTAAGCCTTTGCCTTAGAAGCTCTACCTCCCGCACCAGACGGATCTCTTTAAGAGCTCGATCTATTAACAGAAGGAGTTCTTCAAGGTTGACAGGCTTAGTGAGATAGTGAAAGGCTCCCCGACGCATGGCCAAAACCGCCTTCTCAATGGAGCCAAAGGCCGTAATGACAATGACCTGACTTAATGGATTCTTGACCTTGATATCCTCAAGGAGGCTAAGTCCATCTTTGTCGGGAAGGAGATAGTCAAGAAGGACAACGTCTGGATCCCACTCAAGAAGATCCAATCCTTCCTGGGCACAACCAGCCTCTTTGATCTCGTAGCCTTTTAAAGAGAGATAGTCGGCCAGCATCTGGCGCTGATCTCGATCGTCCTCAATGAGAAGTATCTTAACCATTGCCTGATCCCTTTCTGGGGATTCTAACCCTGAAGAGGGCCCCTCGGCCTGGTTGACTCTCTAGATCTATACTGCCGCCGTGGGCCTGAATGACGCGCTCAACGATAAAAAGCCCCAGGCCAAAACCATCCGGCTTGCGACTGAAAAACGGATCAAATATGCGCTTTCTATCCTCGGGAGCGATCCCCGGACCGTTATCCTGAATCATAAAAACCATATCTTCTGCCTCTAAGTAGATCCGGAGACTGACCTCACCCCCTTCAGGAGTGGCCTCAAGGGCATTGCGAAGGAGATTCTCCAGGGCCCGAGACAACCAACGAGGATCGGCCTCCAAGGCCCCTTCTCCATCAGGCAAATAGACCCTGAGCTTAATCCTCTTCATTTCTGCCAAAAGGATCAAAGCTGGAAGAAAGGAGGCCAGAAGATCCTTGAGACGGACCAAGCAAGGCCTAACCCTGATCCCCCGGGCCAGAGATAGAAACTCTCCAGCCAAGGTCTCCAAGCGTCTGACTTCCCGATCCATCCGCTCAAGGATCTCCGGCCGGACTCCCCCCAGTTCCCGAAGCATCTGGATCCCCATACTCAAGGTGTTAAGGGGGTTGCGAATCTCATGGGCCAAAAGGGAGGCCATTTTGCCCACTGTAGCCAGCTTTTGGTTCTCTGCCAGTCTGGCCTCTAACAACTCACTGCGGCGCTGGAGTCTCTCTAAATACAGACCTACACCTAACAGAACTAAGATTCCCCCTCCCAGGATAATGCCTCCATGAACGAGCCCCTCCCGCCAGACCTCTTGCTTGAAAGACTGTTCTACCCCCACGAGAACAAAGAGCTCTTTGTCCGGCCAGAGGGTTATTGATTGGCAAAGATAAAAGATTCCGCCCACCTCACGCTCAAAGGGACATTCTGGTCTCTGGTCAAAAGGTCCCCTGCCCCCGGGAAAACTGTTGAAAAAGATCCCCTTATCACCCCAAACCATTACCCCGTACAAAAAGGGTTGGCCTTGGAGCTCATCTGTGAGCCAAGTCAGGCTCCGAAGGTAGGAGGGGGCCGAAGGAGGTAACATGTTCGCTAGTTCAAGGTGCCCAAGGAGACGATTGGTAATCAGCTGATGAATGGCCCGGGCGTCAAGACGCTGATGAACTTCAAGATCGTGACGCAGGACCCAAAGATAGGCCAGGGTTGAGAGGACAAGGACTCCTAGACTCAACCCTAGCCAAAAACGAGGTTTGGGAAGGAATCCCATACCTCAGGGAATGATTAGTTGGCCGAGGATTGACAAGGACCATGACCGCAGCGGCATGGCCCCCAGCCTCCATGACGCCAAAGGGGAAGGCCTCTGGCGTCACGAAGCCTGATCTCCTGATCCCCCACTTTAATCGTCTGAGGAAAGATCAAGTTCCCCTGCCTGTAGCCGACTATCTCTACCTGATCCCCGACGTTGAGTCGGTAATTGTTCTTCCTCCAAAACCAGACAGGCCCCAGCCGGACATTATAACTTTGCCCCTGATCCGTCTGGACTTTAGCCACTGGCGGGGTTATTTCCAACACTTGCCCCTTAATCGAGGTCTCTCCCCCTTGCGGGGCATTGGCCGGAGACCAACTGTACTGACCATCCGGCGGAAAAGACTTCACCCCTGAAGCCCAGACAAGACTCCCCAAGGCCAACATTCCCACCAAGAAAACGAGAAACCATCTCTTCATCCTCAAACCTCCTTACAGGGATTATTTGATTACCATGGTCCGGACCATCTTTGATGGATAGAGCAACTTCCGTGCCTTTTAGTCCCTGGGCCCCAAGGGGGAAAAAACCATTGCTTAAAGGCCCAAATAGGTCTTAGGCCAACATCTCTTCTACTTTTTTGTCGAACATCTCGACATATTTGTCGATCTTCTCTTTTAAGGTCAATTGACCGAAAAATAAAGGAAGACAAACCCGGGAGGTCTTAGAGATGAAATTCAAGAGAGGCCTTTCTCTCACGGCCAAACTGCTCCTCAGTATCCTGATGGCGATAGCTATTCTGGTGGGATTTATCGTGGCCTTTTCGTCATATCAGCATTGGCGAACCATCCTTGACGGATATCGCCTTTCGGCCAGGCAATTAGTCATCCAGGCTGAAAACGTCCGCAAACACGTAGCCAAAACCCATGAGAAGGGAGTCTATAAAGATTATCTAGAACGCCTTAAGTCCGAGGCCTTAATGGCCCAAAAAAGTGGAGACTTTCTAAAACTCAAAGAGATACGCCAACGCTTTGTCGAGGTTGTGCCGGTCTTAAATGCTATTAAGGTCTTGGATCAAGGGGCTAAAGACGGAGGCTATATCCTCAGGGTTCCCAAGTTTGAACCTCGAAACCCTAAGAATGCCCCCGATGAGCTTGAGGCCAAAGTACTCAAAGAGCTGATGAGTTCTAATAAAGAAGAGATCGTTGTCCGGGGTCACTACCCGGATCCGACCACCGGTCGCCTCCGCCCGGCCCTTCGTTACTTCCGTCCCATCCGGCTCACGGAAGACTGCCTTATATGTCATGGTGACCCTCAAAGATCCTATGAACTTTGGGGCAACAGAAAAGGTCTTGACCTTACCGGAGCAAGGATGGAAGGTTGGAGAGCTGGAGAGGTTCACGGAGCCTTTGAAATTATATATTTTCTGGATGAGGCTTTAGCTGCCTTGAGGAAAAATGCCTTAATTATGGCCGGCGGCTCCCTTCTGGCCTTAATAATAATTGCCCTTCTCGTTCATCAGATAATCTTTCGAATAGCTGGCCGTCCCATAGAGCAGTTTATCCAGGCAGCAGAAAAGATCGCCTCTGGTGATCTCCGGACCGATTTTCTTCGTAAGGAAAACAAAGACGAAATAGGACGTCTGGCCCAGGCCCTACAAAAGATGAAAGAAGGGTTAAGGGATCTGATCGGCCTCATTCGTCAGGAGACGAATTCTATCAATGAAGAGGCTCAAAATTTTAAAGACCGGGGTGGCCTCTTGAGCCAGCGGGCCCAAGAGATGAACGCCAAGACGACCAACATGGTCAACAGCATTGAAAACATCGCCCAACGGGTAGAAGAAATTGCCGGTGCCGCTGAACAGATGAGTGAGGCCGTCCAGGAGGTCACTAGAAATATCCTCAAAACCACAGAAATCACCCGGGAGGCCCGGAACAAGGCTGAGGAGACCCAAGAGGTTATCAACCGTTTAGGGGAAGGTAGCCAGAGGATTGGCGAGGTAGTTAGGGTCATTAACGAGATATCCGAACAGACCAATCTTCTGGCCCTAAATGCTACCATCGAGGCTGCCCGGGCCGGAGAGGCTGGAAAAGGCTTTGCAGTGGTGGCCAACGAGGTCAAGGAACTGGCCCGGCAGACGGCCAAGGCCACCGAAGAGATTGCCGAAATTGTCTCCAACATCCAGGCCGATACCCAAGCAGCCGTAGAGGCCATTGGACGCATCAGCCAGACGGTTACAGAGATTGACGATATCTCCAACTCTATTGCCGGAGCTGCTGAAGAACAGAGCGTCACCATCAATGAAATCACCCAGAACATCCGAGACACCGCTGAAGCCAGTGCAGAGGTCAAAGAGAATGCCCAATCTATGAGTGAGGCAGTGAACATGGCCTCCCAAATAGCAGAGGAGACCAGGGAGGCAGCCAATCAACTAAACGAACTGGCTAAGGCCCTCTTTAGAGCGGTCGACCGGTTTAAGACCTAAGAGGCGCTAGCTTGAGGCCATGCTAAAAGTAGTCTACTCTCCCTTCTATGCCATGGACTGGGGGGAACATGTCTTCCCGGCGGAAAAATATCCTCTCCTCTTCAGGCGTCTCCAAGAGGAAAGAAAAGGGCTGGTGGTCTTGGAACCGAAGGCACCTTCCTGGGAGGATCTTTCCCTAGTCCATGATCCGGCCTATCTAGAAGACTTAAAAACACTTCGCTTAAGCCCCCGAACGGCCTTCTCAGAGATTCCTCTTAACGTCTCCATGGTTGAGGGAAGCCGAATTATGTGCGGTGGGACCTTATTGACCGCCAAACTGGCCCTTGAGGAGGGCTTGGGATTTCATCTTGGCGGTGGGCTCCACCATGCCTATCCCGATCATGCTGAGGGTTTTTGCTATCTAAACGATCTGGCCTTTGCTGTGGCCTGTCTAAAAAAAGAGGGGCTCATCAAGCGGGCGGCTGTTGTAGATCTTGATCTTCACCAGGGAAATGGAACTGCCTTTTTCTTCAGCAATGATCCCTCGGTTTTCACCTTTTCCATCCATCAGGAAAGGCTTTATCCCTGGCCTAAGGAAAAGAGCGACCTTGACATTGGACTGGAGGCTGGAACGACAGACGAAGAATATCTCCTGATCCTTGAATCAGGGCTTGGTCGTGTCCTTGAACATGACCCTGAGCTAGTCCTCTATCAGGCTGGAGTAGATCCCTATCTGGATGATCCCTTGGGGGACCTAGCCCTAAGTGAAGAGGGACTCCGAAGACGGGATGAACTTGTTCTGGAGGAGCTGGCCATGGCCGGGATCCCCGTGGCTATTACCCTGGGAGGGGGCTACAGCCGGCCAGCAGACACCGTGGTTGAGCTCCATCTCCAGACCTTTAAGGTTGCAGAAAGGATCCTTCAGGAATTCTACTCCTAATCCTCAAGCCAAATGAGAACTTGTCCGAGTTTTGGTTCCGGACGGCTGTCAACGGTAAAGACTTGAAGTTTTCCGGCCCTGGTGATGATCGCCAAGGGCCAGGCTCCTTTGGGAAGTTTAAAGGCCTTTTCTACCCGGCCCTTCTTTATCCGGGCCCCCTGGGCCAACCTGGACATTACTCGAAAATAGGTGGCCTCTTTATTGAAGAGAAGGCGCCCTCGAAGGTGAAGAGATACCGGCTCAGGACAACCAAAACCATAGCCTCCCGGAGGGAGTTGATAGACCTCGGCCCGCCCAAAGACATCGACAAAATGGATTACCGCCAGAGAATTGACCTCATCGTTTGAGGTCATGGCAAAGAGTCGCCCCAGACCCTCAAGACCGATCTCATCCAGAACACAGCCGGAAAGAATGCTACTGTAGAAGGTAGAGAGCCCCATCTGTCGGGCCTCCACTATATTGACCCAGTTGGTGTCGACCAAAAGACATTTGATCCCCTCTTCCTCCAGGGCAGCGGCCAGATGTCGGGAAAAGGCATGGGCCCCGACAAAGAGCACCCCTTGAGGATCCGGCTGGGCCACCTTTAGAAGCCTAGCCACAAGGGGGGAGAAAAGGCCATAGAGGGCCACTGTGACCGCAATTACCTGAAAGACTATAGGCACCAAATACCTTCCGTCGACAAAACCACTCTTTGAAAGCTCAAGGGAGAAGATCGAGGCTACGGCAGCAGCAACAATGCCTCGCGGAGCCATAAAGGAGAGAAAGGCCCGTTCCCGCCAATTCAGTTCTGAGAAAAAAGTGGCCGCCAGTACCGAAAGAGGACGGACCAAAACAACGACTGTGGACAAAAAGAAGACATTGGCCCGGGAGATTTGAAGAAGTTCTTCTAGGCGAAGACGGGCCGCCAGAATGATAAACAGGCTGGAGATAAGCAGAGTACGGAGATTTTCCTTAAATTCAACCACATGCCTGATACTTACTGCCCCTTGATTGGCCAGAAATATCCCCATGATGGTCACTGCTAGAAGACCAGATTCTGGTTGAAGTTGGTTGGAGAAAGTAAAGGCCCCGATGACCATCATCAGGATAAGGGCGTTTTCAAGGAAGTCAGGGATCCAATAGCGACGAAGGATGAGGACCAAGGCAGCCGCACAACCCGCTCCTACCGATCCCCCCAAAAAAAAGGTCTTGAGGGCCCCTAACAGGGCCCCCCAGGGGACTTGAGAGGCCTCGGCGGCGGTTATGGCCTGGAAGACGAGAACAGCCAACATGGCCCCCAGGGGATCAATAACAATTCCTTCCCACTTAAGAACCGAGGCCACCCTACCGGTGGGACGAATGTGTTTAAGTAGAGGCTGGATGACCGTAGGACCGGTGACTACCAGAATAGCCCCCAAAAGCAGGGCTACTGACCAGGAGAGACCGAGGATGAAACGGGCGGCGACAAAGGTCAGTGACCAGGAGATTATGGCTCCCAGGGTAACCAGACGCCCTATAGTCTGAGCGGTATGTCTGATCTCAGATAATCTGAGACTTAGGCCTCCTTCAAAAAGGATAATGGCCACCGAAAGGGAGACCAGGGGTAAGAGGGCCTCTCCCAAAAGTCCTTGAGGATCCAGAAAACCAAAGACCGGACCGGCCAGGAGCCCCAGGACAAGGAGCAAAAGGATAGAAGGGAGACGGAACCTCCAGGCCACCCATTGTGCGGCCACTCCCAGACCAACAATAGCCGAAAGACCGATAAGGACGTATTCGCTCAACTCATTTCTTACATATCCCCTGGAGGTCCTAAGGGCCAGAAAAAATTAAACGGTCTGGGCCTTTCGCCAACCTTCAGCCCTCAGGCGGCGCATCCGAGCATTGGCCCAATCACGGATCTCCCGAAAATATCTCTGAGGGTCTACCTTCAGAAGGGCTACAATGGCCTCCTTTTCTTCTTCGATGTCCTCAAGCTCTCCAGGATAAAACTCCTTCCAGGTAGCATAACCCTGATCAAAGAGAAACTCTGGGGTAATCTCTTCAGGTGGTAGCCCCAGTTTGGAGACCGCCATAAACCTAGCCAGATCCATATCGTATTCGATGATCCAGCCGTTGTCCCAGAGCATCCGTTCTCGATCTAGATTAACCTCTGAAGAACAGGCCGGACAATAAAGCCTCATGATTACTTCCCTGGTCATGATGTTGTCTCTAAGATTAAAAGAGGCCTCCTTGGCCCCACAATGACACCTGAGACTTACCTCCATACACATGGTAGCCCCCCTTTTTCCTGACAAAAAATTGATTTTTATTTTATCGTCAAGAATTGATCTTTGTAAAGAAAAATTCTACTCTTTGACCTTGCCCTCTAAAAAGTCTATTTTTGTTTTGAATCGGTGAGGTGATAGGGATGATCAAACTGGCCACCTGGAATGTCAATTCCATCCGGATGCGACGGGATCATCTCCTGAGATGGCTCAGGCTCAGGGAGCCAGAGGTGGTCTGCCTTCAAGAAACCAAGGTTGAGGATCCCGATTTTCCCTTTGGAGAACTAGAGAAAGCTGGCTATTGGGCCGTCCACGCTGGAGGAAAGGGAAGGAATGGAGTGGCCATTGTCAGCCGCGATCGTCCCCAAGAAACGGCGATTGGTCTGCCGGAGTCCGAGGACGAAGAGGCCCGAGAAAGGATAATCGCCACCACAGTCTTTGGCATCCGGGTTATCTCTGTCTATATTCCCAACGGCGGTCAAGTAGGTTCTGATTATTTTCTCTACAAACTGGAGTTTATCTATCGACTTCGGGAGTATCTGGAGGTTCATCATCACCCCTCAGAGCCTTTAGTCTTGGCTGGAGACTTCAACGTTGCTCCCGAGGCAAAGGACGTCTATGATCCGGAACTCCTTGATGGCCAGATATGTTTCCACCCGCGGGAGCGATCCGCCATAACGGTCTTAAAGGATTGGGGATTCAAGGATGCCTTGAGACTTAAACACCCCGAAGGGGGCATCTATACCTGGTGGGATTATCAGTTCCAGGCCTTCAAAGCCAACCGGGGCCTGAGGCTTGACCATATCTGGATCACTGCCCCCTTGGCAGACAGGCTGGTGGACTGTTTTGTGGACAAAGAGCCCCGGGGCTGGAAGAAGCCTTCGGATCACACCCCTCTGGTAGCCATCTTTGACTAAGCCAACTCTCTGAGACGTTCGCTCAACCGTTCGGCCAGAAAGACCAGGGATTCAAGGTCCAGATAAGAAGAAGCTGTCTGATTAAAGAGGATCTTGGCCCGGGCGGAAAACCCTTCCTCTTCATCCCTATCCCAAAAAAGCACAACCAGCGGCACCCGAGGAAGGGCGGGCACCAGGACGGAGATGTCGGCCTGGGCCCCTGGCCAGTCTTCAGCATAAATTCTCTTTAAGACCCGCTCCAAGGATGACTTGACCCCGGAGAAGGCCGCAGCCAGGGGGTCCTCAGCATAGCGCCTGAGAGTGGCCACTTTGGCCACCGAATTGGGAAAGGCCTCAAGTCCTACAAATTGCCCAGAAGGAGAGTCTCCTTTGGCAAAACGCAGGTAGTTATAAAGCAGGATCTGATCCCGAGGATCAAGTCTGTAGCCAGAAGCCGTTTCTATCTGATCGGGTCTGATTCGGACCACCTCTCCCAGATAAGGAAAACTCAACCAACCCTCATCAAAGGTTCCTCCAACCTTTAAGGCCGTCTGGGATAGATCAAGATCAGTAACCTCTGAGCGGACATATTCAAGAATCTTCAGGAGCTGATCATGGGGCTCTTTTCCTTCAAGGAGATCGGGGAACTTCTCGACCTCAAAATAGGGACAGGCCCTGGGATCCGCCACCCCAGAGGCCACCGCTGTGGCAAAGGCCAAGCAGCTTGCCTGCCCACATTCCCTGCAGTTTGTCCGGGGAAGGGTCTTAAAGATTTCCAAAGCCGTAGGCATAGATAAAAACTAGACGACCGAAGCCTCCATCTGTCAAGTCTAGAATTCTAATAGCCAATCCAGAGTGGAAAGAATTTTGAGATCGTTTCTCTTGGTCCCTTCTGGAACGCGGCTCCGGTAGATATCCTCAAGCCTTAGAGAAAACTGGAGGGATTGAAGGATGGGAAGGCTTAACCGTAGACGTCCATCAAACTGATAGTCCTCTGGTTGGCTGAACTTGGGTTGGTAGCTAACCTCACCTTCAAGGCCCAAACGCCCCAGAAGCCGGGCCCCCTTAAATCCCAACAAGGCCCTGGTTACTAGATAGGCCCCTTGGGCCTTATAGTCTTCATAATCAAAGCTGGCCCCGAAGAGGAGCTGGAGCCTGTTGTCTCCAGGACCAAAGAGATAATAGCTCAGACCAGTTCCTCCCTGAAGTCGGAGATCAAGATCGGCCTCACGATCTATCTCCAGAAGATCCTTGGTAAAAAAGAAAAGACGGGGAGTGAGCCCCTGATCAAAGAAAAAATCTCCCCGAAATCGGTCCTTATCAGTAGAGCCTTCAGAAAGAGCATATTCATAAAGGGCCTCGGCCTCAAGGCGAGAGCTCCGGCCTTTCTTCATAAGAGAAGCCATGGCCCGATAACTTTGATAATCCGTGTTTCCGGAGTTAAGTTCAACCCCTAAGGAGAACCGGGCTTTCCAAGAACGGACATCAGAGGGACGTTCGGCCCCCAAAACCTCGGTGTTTAAGATCTCTGTCTGAGGAATACTCAACGTGCCATAAGGGGTCTTAAAGAGGACGTTTTCCCCTTTTATACCAATGATCTCCCCGGTAAATCGATCGCCCCCTCTGAGATACAACTCAAGCCCCAGGGCCCCATCCCAGAAAGCCAAGAAGGCAAGTATTAGGGTCGTTAAGAAAAAAAGTCTCATCTTTCCTCCGACACACATTGGTCACCTTTAGGACTTAGGTTTAAGCTTTTACAGAGAAGAAAAATTATTGCCAAGGAGAAAACGATGAAGTTTCCCCGACAAAAGACAAAAATAGTCTGCACCATAGGCCCAGCTTCCGAAAAAGAAGAAATCTTAAAGAAGATGCTCCAGAAGGGAATGAACATCGCCAGAATCAACCTGGCCCATGGGGATAAAGAAACTCACCGAAGGACCATCAAGGTTTTGAGAAAGGCGGCCCAGTCCGTCGGGCGAGACCTGACTATCTTGGCCGATCTTCCCGGCCCCAAGCTCCGAATCGGTCGTTTGGAAAAAGAGCCCACACAGCTGGAAAAAGGACAAAGGCTTACCCTGACCACCCGTAAGATTTTGGGAACGAGGGAAATCATCCCTATAGAGTTCTCCCGCCTCCCCCAAGTGGTCGCCCCTGGAAAGATTATCTACCTCAATGACGGTTTTGTTCAGCTCCGGGTGGAGAAAATCCTAGGAGAAGAAGTCATCTGCCAAGTCTTGGTAGGAGGATGTCTGCGTTCTCATAAAGGGCTCAATATACCCGGGGCAGATCTGGGCATCAGGGCCGTTACCTCCAAAGACCTTGAACTCCTTTCCTTTGTCCTTAAAGAAGGGGTTGAGGCCATAAGTGTCTCCTTTGTTGAGACAGGAGAAGATATTACCCTTATCCGAAGCCACGCCCTTAATCTTGGCTACCGTCCTTTCATCATTGCCAAGATCGAACGGGCCCAGGCGGTCCGCAATATAGATTCTATCTTGACAGTCTCTGACGGTATCATGGTCGCCAGGGGAGACCTGGGGGTGGAAATCCCCATTGAAGAAATCGCCATCGTCCAAAAAAAGCTTATCTATCGGGCCCAAAAAGCGGCTAAACCGGTTATCACCGCCACCCAGATGCTTGAATCCATGACCGAGAACAGCCGACCCACTAGAGCTGAAGTCACAGATGTTACCAATGCTATATTTGACGGTACAGACTGTTTGATGCTCTCTGAAGAAACGGCTACCGGCGTTTATCCGGTTGAAACAGTAGAGATGATGGCCCGAATCGCCCGAAGTGCCGAAGCCGAACTCAAAAGGCTCTCTGCCTGGTGGGGAGACTTTGAATCCCTGCCCCGGAAGAAGACCTCAGTCGAAGAGGTCATCGCCCTGAACATATACCTCACCGTTGATCGCCTTCCCACAAGGTTGGTCATCACCCCCACTGAAAGCGGGGCCACAGCTCGAAGAGTAGCCAGATTCCGGTTACCGGTCTGGATTGTGGCCTTCAGCCCCTCACTAGCCACCTGTCGCCATCTCCAGTTCAGCTATGGCGTCTTTGCTGTCCACGTAGCCAAGCGCCCTCCTGACTGGAGGCCCTACGCCCAGGCCTGGTGTCGTCAAAACGGCCCTCGAAAGGGATATGCTGTCATCGTTCAAGGACCTTCACCAGACCACCCCCGGGCTCCCTATCGGCTGGAGCTACTTGACCTCGGCAAAGAAGGATCGGACTTGCAGCTATAGGAGAAGGAGAATAAGTTTTCCCCAAAAAAGACCTACAGGGGTAAAGACCATGCCGATCTATGAGTTCTGCTGTCTTTCCTGCGGAGAGGTCTTCGAGGTACTTCAGCGTTTTGGGGAAAGGCTCCCAAGTTGCCCCCTTTGCCGGTCTCCAAAGGTAGAAAAACTCATCTCTGCCCCTGGTGTCTTTATCGATCGGGGAGCCAGCCTTAAACAGCGAGAATCTAGCATCCTAAAGCGAGCTGGGGAATATCTCCGAGATGGCAAAGTGGGTGAGGCCAGACGTTTTCTGGCCAAAGCCCAAGAATATGTAAAGACCGACGGCATCAAAAGGCTCTCTGAGCATCTTACCGAAAGAAGACCCCAAAGGGGCTACTTAGTCTCAAAACCAGCAGCTGTAATCACCAAGAAGAAACCTTGACAATCCGGAAAAGGATAACCTCTGCCAGATCTACCCCCAGGATGGCCGAAAGGGCCTCATCGATCCGGATCCCCCCCTGAGAAGGCGTCCGAAGACTTAAATAGAGCACCCCATTCCGGACCTCAAGGAGGTTTACGTATTCTTTGAGGTCAATCTTCTGGATCTTTCCTTTACGAGATCTCTCAATCATGAAGGTCTTGTGATTCGAAAAGGCCTCAATAGCCGGAAGCGGATCAAGACCTTCGGGGAGTTCTACCCGGAAGAAAAACTCCTTTTCTTGAGGCGGTTGCCGTCCTAGCTCCCAGGGCCTAACCTCCAGGAGGTTAATTCCCTTAGGACACTGGGGAGCCAAAGTCCTGAGGATGTCTCGGGCCTCCAAGGGCTCCGTCAGCTCCATGACAAAACATTCCTTAAGGCTTTCAATACCTACCGGAAGGGCCCTGGGAAAGGAAAGACGCGGAAGAGGATGGAAGCCTTCGGTGAAGGAAAGAGGTAGCCCGGCCCGTCTTAAGGCCCGGTGAATGGCCCGCATTAATTCGAGCTGACTTAAAAAACGGGCTGGACCCAGCTTTTGATAATAGACAATATAGGCAAAACGTCCTTCTGTCTTAGGTGGAGACGGCGGAGGCGGTGGTAGCCGACAGTCCCTATCCAAACGAAGACCCACTTGGCCTTGGCAGACTCCGCATTTAAGACAGCGACCAAAACGGCAATCAGGACTATAGCTGGCCTTAAGGGCCTGTTCCCTTTCCCGGAGAAGAAAGTCCTTGGTGACCCCCATGTCTAGATGTTCCCAGGCCAGGGGATCTTCTAAGTGACGAGCCCGGAGATAATCCTCCAGAGAAATACCCCTTCTTGAGGCGGCCTTTTGCCAGAGGGTGAGATCAAAATGGTCACTCCACCCATCCAATCTAGCTCCCAGATTCCAAGCCTCCTCGACAAGGACAGACAGTCGTCTGTCACCTCGGGAAAAAACCCCCTCCAGAAAACTCATTTCCGGCTGGTGCCACTTAACCCTGAAGCCCTTCCCTCGAAGCTCCCTCTTGAGGATTCTGATCCTAGCCGCGGCCTCATCAGGCAGAATTTGAGCTTCCCACTGGAAGGGAGTATGGGGTTTGGGAACAAAGGTGGCCACACTGACCGTCACCTGACCTCTCCGGCCCCGATGGGCAGCCTTTCGTACCTCCTTGGCCAGACGAATGATCTCGTAAACATCCTTTTCCGTCTCCGTGGGAAGCCCCACCATAAAATAGAGCTTGATATGGCTCCAACCCAGCCGAAAGGCCTCAGAAGCTGCCGCCAGGAGATCTTCTTCTCGGATGTCCTTGTTGATCACCTGGCGAAGCCTTTCTGAACCAGCTTCAGGGGCTAAGGTAAAACCGGTCTTGCGGACCTTTCGGATCTCCTCCATGATGGCCGCAGACAGGGTCCCTACCCGAAGGGAGGGGAGAGAGATGGCTACCCGTCGGGGACAATAGACGGCCATGAGATAGTTGATCAATGGCTCAAGACAGCTGTAATCCCCGGTAGAGAGGGAAAGCAAGGAGACTTCATCCCAGCCAGTGGCCTTGAGCCCCTCCTCAATGAGCTCAATTATCCGCCGAGGAGACCTTTCCCTTACCGGCCGATAGGTGACCCCAGCCTGACAGAAACGACACCCCCTGGTGCAGCCCCGAGAAGGTTCAATGGCCAAACGGTCGTGGGCTGTCTCTACAAAAGGGACCAGGGGCCGATAGGGATAAGAGATGATATCCAGATCGGGAATAACCCGCCTTTTGACTTGCGGCTCAAAGGCAGGAATCACCCCCTGAAACCTGTCCTCTTCATAAAGGGGGCTGAAATGTAGGGGAACATAAAGCCCTTTGACCGTGGAGAGAGCCACCAGGAGGTCCTCCTTGGAGCCTCCTTCTTTCTTGAACCTTCGACAGATCTCGGCCACCTCCAGGATGGCCTCTTCGGCATCGCCAATAATGATGGCATCATAGAACTCGGCCACTGGCTCAGGATTGACCGCCGCCGATCCTCCTCCCAGAATGAGGGGAAAGGGTGAAGGCCTATCGGCGGCCCTGAAGGGAATCCCTGCCAGATGAAGGATGGTCAGGATATTGCTGTAGCAAAGTTCGTAGGGAAGACTGATTCCTAGAATGTCAAACTCAGCCAGAGGACGCCGGTGTTCCCAGGAAACAAGAGGTCTTTTACTCTTAAGAAGAAGCCCCTCAAGATCTCGGTCGGGGCAATAGGCCCGATCGGCCAGAAAACCGCTACGGCTGTTGAGGATGAGATAAAGGATTTGGCTACCCAGATGGGACATCCCCAGTTCGTAGAGGTCAGGAAAGATCAAACAGACCCGAAGCTGGGCCTCATCCCAAGGCTTATGCCAGGCATTGATCTCTGTCCCCAGATAACGGCTGGGCCGGCGTACCAAAGGAAGAAGGTCATCCATAAGGGGATTAAAAAACCGGAAGATAGAAAAGTTTCAAGTGCAAACGCCCTTGATCCCGCCCAATCTCAAAAAGACCTGAAAGTATCGAAAAGCGACTTCCTTGAGGGTGCTTTTCTAGACGGAAGAGGAAGGAAAGTTCGGTCAAACTCCAATCAGGGCCACTGTCGTAGCGAATAATTCCCCAAAAGATCTTGGTCCGGCTGTAGCCTTGAGGATCTCTGATCCATTCAAAGAGCCTGAAGAGGGCCCCCCAGTTACGCTCAAATCCTTCATCATCAAAGGGAAATATGGCCGGGAAATAAAGATACTCAAGACCGTTGGCCCGACGTTCATAACGAAAGATAGGCCAGAGACGGTTACTGGCCCGCTGGAAATGGCCAAAATCGTCCCACTCCCGATGAAAGCGAGAAAGGAGCAGGAAGCGCCTTGTTTCCCGACCGCCAGACTCATCCTCGGCAAAGTAATATGTATAAAGAGGCCAGAGGAAAAAATGACTGTGACTTTCTTCGGTATCCGTTCGGCCGACGAGGGGCCAAAGACGACGGCTACTCCTGTCCGGGCCTTGAGCGTACTGGAAAAATGGCCAAGGAAGATCCCACTGACGATACCCAAGGCCCTTGTCGTTGTAGAAGGTAAAAAGGGGCCATAGTACCGTAGTCTTGCGGCTTGAGGCTGTCTGCTCCCGGATATAAAAGGGAAAAAACATCTGCCGTTGCCGAGGCACCTCCTCATAGAGATCAAGTTTCTCAAAGAAGAAAAATGGCCAGAGGAAAAAACTCTTCTCATACTCTCCCTGACGGGCATAGTAACCATACACCGGCCAAAGACGGCGACCAGTCTCTGTTGGCCCGTCGGTTTTACCAAAGAACGGCCAAAGCCAAGTGGTGGTGACGTTACCTTCATCAACCGAGCGGGTATAAAGAGGCCAGAGGACAAAAAGGATCTCGTCTTTGCCAGCCCGAGAATACATTCTTCCGTAGAGGGGAAAGATCCCCCAATAGCCTCTCCCCTGGACATCACGTCCCCAGAAAACAGGAAAGAAGGAGCGGTGCTTGGGGGCAGACTCTTCCTTGTCTTTGGCATCAAAATCAGTGGCAAAGAGAGGGATGAAGATAAAACGGTGTCGCTCTTCGGTTCTCCAGTAACGACAGATGGGATAGATAAAGTGCCACTCGATCTTCTCTGGATTCTTCCAAAAGGACACAAGCGGCCTTAAGGCCCATCCTGAGACCGTCTTGGTTTTAAATGAATACCAGATGGGCCCCAGAATCTCTGTCTCCTCGGCCCCGGTTTCTTCATTTTTTTGGTAGAAAAAAAGAGGGGAGAAGTTGATTCTTTTTTTTGGTTGCCCCCAGAGAGCCGAGGGATATAAGGCCACAAAGACCAGAATCCAGAGGATTGTCCGCACTATCTCACCGCCGTCCCCACCAGAGTCCCCAGGATGGTCACCGGAATCTGTTCCTGGAGGTTGGCACTGGCCTTGTTAACGTTACGCAGAGTCTTCTTAGCCTCATAATAGAGGGAATCGTCTGTGAGGAGTTTGCCCAGAGTACCCTGGCCGGCCCGGAGATCTTTGGCAATCTGGTTAAGGTTTTTCACCAAATCATGGGTCTCGTTGTAGAGGGAATCATCACTGACCAGCTTGCCAAGGGTGCCCTGGCCGGATTCAATCTTGGCAGCCAAATCCTGAATGGCCTGAGCAGCCTCCTTGAGATTGGCAAAGGCCTCGGTCGTCTCATCATAAAGTTTCTCATCGGCCAAGAGTTTGCCCAAGGTGCCCTGACCAGCCTCAATATCAGCGGCGATTTTATCCAGCCTGGCTATAAGTTGATTAGCCCGCTGGTACAGTTCATCATCTACGATGAGTTTACCCAGAGTCCCCTCCCCTTTGGTGATTTTTTCTCCCATGATTTTAAAGGACGCAGAGGCATCCTTGAGGTTGGCTACCAGTTCCTTAAGGTTGCTTTTTCCCTCTTCAGAGCCAAGTAATTCCCTTAATCCGGCCGTAATGGAACGGATGTCTTCAATGGCCGGACCAACCTGGGTGAGGATCTGGTCAAGATCTTTGGTAGACATGGTCTTAGCAATGAGGCCTCCAGGCGGAAGGATCGGGGATTGAGGGCTCCCCTGGCGTATCTGAATATATTTGTCCCCTAGGGCCCCTTTTGTCCGGACCATAGCCGTGGCGTCCTCTCTGATCTTGACCCCAGAGTAGATGTTCATGACCACCTCAGCCTTTGAATCCTTAAGATGGATGTCTCGAACCCGGCCAATCTCTACCCCGGCCATCTCCACCCGAGCTCCCTTTACTAGGCCGGAGACATCGTCAAAAAGGGCTTTTATCTCATAGGCCTTCTTGGGAGAAACCGTCTCTTCACCAAGTTTAAGGCTTAAATAGCCCAACAATAAAAGGGCCACCAAGACAAAAATACCGACTTTTATCTCCGCCCCACTATTTGAACGTCTGGCTGTCATTTCACACCCCTCCTTCTCCCTCCGGCAACCCCTCAAAGAAACGTCTCACAAAGGGGTGGGAGGATTGCTTAATGGCCTCGGGATCTCCCTCTTCGATGATAACCCCTTCGTGGAGCATGGCAATCTTATCAGCAATGCTAAGGGCGCTGGGAATATCGTGGCTGATAACTACACAGGTAAGTCGGTGGATCTGCTGACTCTCTTTGATGAGCTGGTTGATGGAAGCCGTCATAATGGGGTCAAGGCCTGTAGTGGGTTCATCGAAGAGGATGATTTCCGGGTCAAGGGCCAAGGCCCGAGCCAGACCGGCCCTCTTTTTCATCCCCCCAGAGAGCTCAGAGGGCAACTTATCCGCGGCCTCCAGAAGACCAACCAGGGAGAGTTTCTCCTCAACCCTCTTCCAGATCTCGCCCTCAGACAAACGGGTATGTTCCCTTAAGGGAAAGGCCACGTTTTCGGCAACGGTCATGGAGTCAAAGAGAGCTGCATCCTGAAAGAGCATCCCAAAGCGTTTTCTCACCCTATAAAGCTCTTTGAGGCCAAGGCTGGTAATATCTAAACCATCTATAAGGATCTTTCCGGAATCAGGCCGCATAAGGCCGATTATGTGCTTAAGAAGCACACTTTTCCCCTGACCACTCTGCCCCATAATGAAGGTGATCTTGCCCTTGGGAATCTCCAGATTAAGTCCTCTTAAGACCTGCTGGGAGCCGAAGGATTTACAGAGATTAACGATCTTGATCATAGATTCCACCTAAAACAGGAGCGAGGTAAGGATATAATCCAGTATCAAGATGCTAACCGAAGAGATGACCACGGCCTCAGTGGTCGCCCGACCGACACCCTCTGCTCCCCCACGGGCATGATACCCCTTATAACAGCCAACCAGGGCCAGCAGGCCCCCGAAAACCGTAGCCTTATATAGGCCATTGGTAATGTCGGAGAGCTCTACCAGTTCGACCATTTTGTTGACAAAGACCCCAGGATCAATGTTGAGGATCACTACTCCCACCAAATAACCACCAGCTATTCCGACGACGTTGGCCACTACCGTAAGCAAGGGAACCATGAGGAACCCAGCCCAAAGGCGGGGAGTTACCAGATAGTGAAGGGGGTTGACGGCCATGGCCTCCAGAGCGTCAATCTGCTCGGTAACCCTCATGGTACCAAGTTCGGCAGCAATGGCCGAGCCGGCTCGGGCAGTGACCATGAGGCTAGTGAGTACTGGCCCTAGCTCCCTGGTCAGCGAAAGGGCAACCGTGGCGCCCAGAAGGCTCTCGCCCCCAAACTTACGAAAACCGTAATAGCCCTGAAGGGCTAGCACCATCCCCGAAAAGAGGGCCGTAAGAATAACCACCAGCACCGAATTGACCCCGATGAACTCCATCTGTTTAAAGAAATTCCGGATCCTGAAGGGGGGGGAGAAGGTTAACAGGAGCCCCTGGATCAACATGATAGCCATACCCCCGAGGTGTTCCACCACCTTAATACTAAAAGCGCCCAGCCTCGCGATAATGTTCACAGCCACCCCTTTAAGTTAAGAACCTAACCCCTGGATTAAGAAACCTTTCCTGGCAAAGGATATTAAGATTGGTTACCTATTGCCGCCGGTCGAGTCAATGGTAATGTAGAATAGTTAAAAACATCTTAATAGTAGCAAAGGTCACCCAGAGATGTCATTTCATCCCAGGATAACCTTTTCGTGCCTTATCGGATTAGATCTAAAGAATTCTTAAAGTATGGAAGTTCGGGGCTCTTTTGTTATCAACAACAAACTAGGGCTTCATGCCCGACCGGCGGCCAAACTGGCTAAGCTGGCCTGTAATTATCGGGCCCAGGTATTCCTAGTCAGGGACGGGCACCAAGCAGATGCGAAAAGCGTCCTTGATATCCTCACCCTGGCCTGTCCTCCAGGGACAAGCCTTGAGGTCGTAGCCCGAGGGCCGGATGCCCAAGAGGCCGTAGAGGCCATTTTGGCCCTGGTAGACCAAAAATTTGGTGAGGAATAATGAAAGAAGGGAGCATTAAATTAAAAGGCATCGGAGCCTCTCCAGGTATTGCCATCGGAGAGGTCTTCCTCATCGACCGAGGGCGCATAAAGGTCGTCCAACGCCCCTTAAGCAATGAGGAGGAACTTGAACTTGAGGTCGCCAGGCTTAAGACAGCCATCTCTCAGGCCTTAAACGAGCTCAAGGCCATAAAAGACAAAATTCCAGGGGAAATCCTCGGCCAGTCTTCAATAATCGATGCCCATCTCCTAATCTTAAATGATCCCCTCCTTATCGATAGGGCCCTCTCCCTTATTCGACAGGAGAGAATCAACGCCGAATGGGCCTTGGTAATGGCTTTGAGAGAGATCGAAAAAGTCTTCAGTGGCATTGAAGACGAGTACTTTCGCAACCGTTATCAGGATGTCCAACATGTAGTTGACCGTATCCTGGGCATCCTCACTGGAGCCAAACCAGCTGATCCGACCAATATCCCTCATCAAGCTATTGTTGTCGCCCACGATCTCTCTCCGGCTGACACCATCCAGATGAAACCTGACCGAGTCCTGGCCCTGCTTACGGATATGGGTAGCCGAACCTCCCATACAGCCATTGTGGCCCGATCTCTGGGAATACCAGCAGTAGTGGGGCTTGAGAGGATCACCGATTTGGTCTCAAGCGGCAGTTTTGTCATCGTAGATGGTCTTGAAGGACTGGTAATAATCGAACCCTCTTCTGAGGAGATTGCCCGCTATGAAGGGCTGCGGGATGAATTTGAACGCTTTCGTTTAGAAATTGTCCGGGCTGCCCATCTGCCGGCAGAAACACTTGATGGTCAGCAAATTAAAGTCAAGGCCAACATAGAACTCCTGGAAGAGATTCCGGTAATCCTTGAACATGGTGCCGAGGGAGTGGGCCTTTTCCGAACCGAGTTCCTCTACTTGAACCGAATCACTCCTCCAGGAGAAGAAGAACTCTATCAGGTCTACAAAGAGGTGGTTGAAAGAATGGCCCCCTTCCCGGTTACTATCAGGACCCTCGACATCGGTGGGGACAAGCTTGCCAAGGGGGTTCCCCAGGCCAAAGAGACCAATCCGGCCCTGGGGCTTCGTTCCATAAGGCTCTGCCTTAAGGAACAAGATCTTTTTCGTTGCCAGCTTAGGGCGATTCTCCGGGCCAGTATCCATGGGAAACTCCGGATCATGTTCCCCATGGTCTCCGGGTTGGAAGAACTCCTGGAGGCCAAAGCACTACTTTCTGAGGTGGCCGAAGAGCTTCGTCAGCAGGGACTTCCCTTGCCCCAGATTCCCATCGGAGCCATGATTGAAGTGCCGACAGCAGTCGCCATTGCCGATATTCTGGCTCGAGAGGTGGATTTCTTTAGCATTGGTACTAATGATCTCATCCAGTATAGCTTAGCCATTGACCGGGTAAATGAACACGTAGCCCATCTCTACGAACCACTTCATCCAGGTATTCTCCGGATGATCAGACAGGTCACCGAAGTCGGCCACGAAAGCGGCATAGAGGTGGGCATGTGTGGGGAGATGGCTGGAGAGCTTCTCTATGTCCCCCTGTTGGTGGGCCTGGGGCTGGACGAACTTTCGATGAATGCCCTTTCCATCCCCCGGGTAAAAAAACTAATCCGTTGTCTCAAGGTCTCTGACTGCCAAGAGCTGGCCCGCGAGACCCTGCGGCTGGCCACCCCTGAGGCCATTAAAGAACTTCTTCTGGAACGACTGCCCAAGATTTTACCAGAGAATTTTGCCGACCTTCTGGAAAAAGCCGCTGCTTAGAGATGGCCCGCTTTGACGACCCGAAGTCGATTCTTCATCTTCTCGATCAACAAACGGATCTCTTCCCGAAGGGCCTCAAGAGTGAGGTTACGTTTGGCGTAGATCCGATTAAGTTCTTCCAACCAGAATTCGGTCACCTGGATCTCTCGAGAGGCTAGCTCCTCCTGGACTTTTTTCTTAAGCTGTTCCATAAGTCTTTTATCAGAAACCATGGCCCAGAATTCCTCCCCCGAAAAAGCTGGAATCTATATACATATACCATTCTGTAGCCACAAGTGTCCCTACTGCGACTTCTTTAGCCTACCTCTAAAGAGGTCCCCTGTAAGCCGAAGACAATATCTTCAGGCTCTCCTTGAGGAAATCAGACTCCGACGAGAAGATATCCCCCAAGGGCTTTGTTTTGGATCTATTTACATTGGTGGCGGAACTCCGAGCCTTCTCCGGGCCCAAGAACTGGAATCAATCCTTTCGGCCCTCTATAAAACCTATAAATTTTCCCCCTCGGTCGAAGTGACTATTGAGGCCAACCCTGGAACCGTATCAGAGATCTGGTTTAGGGAGGTTTGGAGCCTAGGGATCAACAGGATCAGCCTCGGCCTCCAAAGCTTGAAGCCCAAAGGGCTTAAGATCCTTGGCCGGATCCACAGCCCTCAGGAGGCCTTACAGGCTGTTGAGGCCGCCCGAAAGGCTGGATTCAAGAATCTTAACCTGGATCTCATCTTTGGTTGGCCCGGACAGGACCTCCAAGATCTTGAGGACGATCTGAACGATCTGATAAACCTCGATCCAGAACACATCTCCTGTTACGAACTAACCATAGAAAAAAATACCCCTCTGGCCAGACAGGTCTCCCTAGGAAAGATCCAACCCCTTAAGGAAGGGCTTGTGGCCGTCTTTTACCTTCGGATCGAAGAGTTTCTCACCTCTTTTGGCCTCGAACACTATGAGATTTCAAATTATGCCCGTCCAGGACGCTACTGTAGCCACAATCTGATTTATTGGAGCAATAATCCCTATCTTGGCCTAGGGGCAGGGGCTGTTTCTTATCTTGGAGGCACCCGTGAAGAAAATCTTCCGGATCTGACCTCATATTGTCAGAGACTGGCCTCCGGAAGGCCTCCCCTGCGAAGGAAAGAACACCTGGAAAAAGAGGCCCGGTTTCGTGAGACCGTGATCCTCGGCCTGAGGCTAACCCAGGGGATTCGACCGCAAGACCTTAAAGACCGTTTCGGGATAGACCCGATCTCTTACTACAGAGATGAAATTAAAAAATTTATGGAGGTAGGACTGCTAGAATTCAATAAAGGACGACTTCGGCTGACCAAAAAGGGGCGGCTTTTGGCTGACGAAGTCATGGCCTACCTGGTCTAACCCTTGTCCTCCCCAGAATAAGGGGCTACATTTATAGTATGTCTAAGGTAATCTCTATCACCGATAGGGAAAGGGTCAAACGAGGACGGGCTCGACGGCTTGAGCAGATCAAAGAAGAGCTTCTTCGCTACCACGGAATCGATCTGGACAGGCTTCTGGCCGACGAGCCGGCCCAAAGCCTTACCGTAGAGCAGTTTGAAGATCTCACCGAGCGCATTCTGATGACCATCGATGAGTTCTGTGAGGAGTTCCCCCAGGCAACGGTCCACGATGTCCTCTACACCCTTGAAAACGTCAAAGAGATCATCCGCGACAACTCCATAGAGTTTGACTCTGAATAGCCTAACCATTGACATACCTTTGAATGCCCTCCTTAAAGGTCACTTTAGGCAGGTCAAAGGTTTGATAGAAGGCCTCTGTATCCTGACAGACGTTTTCTTCAAGAAGCATGGTGATCTGATCCACCGTAAGGGGGAAGAAGGCAAACCGCCCTAGAAGAGAAGCTAAAAGCCTCATTAAAAAGACCGGAAGGTGGATCTTCAAAACCCGCTTCCCCATGGCTTGGGCGATGTGATCCACTATTGTGTTGTAGCTAAGAGGTTCAGGGCCACAGACTTCATAGACCTTACCCACTGTCTCCGGCATCTCTAGAGCCAGACTAAAGGCCTCGGCTACTACCTCTACGGCTACAGGCTGGAGGCGATAGGTTCCATCTCCGATGATGGGCACCAGGGGAACCTTGCGAATCATCTCGGCCAGCAAATTGACAAAAGAATCCTCAGGGCCAAAGATCACCGAAGGTCTAAAGATGGTCCACTCCAGATTCGAGGAGCGAACAATCTCTTCCGCCGCCCATTTACTCTGGTGATAGGCTGAGGTGGCCTCAGGCCTAGTCCCTAAGGAGGCCATGTGAAGATATCTTTTGATGCCGGCCTGATGGGCAGCGGAAACAATGTGTTCTGTAGCCCGAACATGAAGGGCAGAAAAGGTGATATCCCTTCCAGGAAATTCCCGAATAATACCTACCAAATGGATGATAGCCTCACAGCCAGCCATCCTTTCGGCCAAAATGGCTGGGGGATCAAGAACATTGCCAAGGGCTATCTCCACCCCGGGGATAATCTTCTTCTCCGAGCCAGGTCTCACTAAGGCCAAAATGGAGTGACCTTTCTGGCAAAGAGCCTTAAGAAGGGCCCGGCCCACAAAGCCCGTGCCCCCGGTCACAAAAATCTTCATAAAATGCCCCCTCGGTAGAGTTCTTTCAGGACCTGATTCACCAAATCATCCACGGAACGGGTGGCTTCAAGGTGGACGATATACCCCTCTTTCAGACGAGAAAAGTTGACCGCCACTTTCCTCAGAAAATGCAGATTCATCTCAAAGCTATCCAGAACCCCCCTGTTAGAGATGCGTCTTGATAGCTCCTCCAGGGGAAGCTCCAGGATAAAGACCCGATCTGGACAAGGAGCTAGGGCCTGATTGAGCCGAAGAAGCCAAAAAGGATCAAAGCCCTGGGCCCCTTGGTAGGCAAGAGTGGAGAAATAATAGCGGTCGGTGATGACAACTTTTCCGGCCTCAAGGGCTGGAAGGATAACGTTTTTTACATGATCTAGGCGATCGAGAAGAAAAAGCTCTAAAAGTCCCCCTGGGGAAGGCTTGGTCTGGGAGAGAAGATCTCGAATTCGCTGGCCATACTGGCCTTCAGTAGGTTCTCTGGTAAGAACAACTTCCAGCCCCTCTTTTTTTAGCCTATTGGCCACTGCCGCCGCCAAGGTGCTCTTACCAGAACCATCAATGCCCTCGAAGGCCAGAAGCACCCCGGATCGTTTGAATTCGGCCAGAAGGCGGCGAGGCAGAACATCTCTGGTCATCTCGTTGACCTCAACATAAAGGGCCCTGGGCAGAGTGGCCCAGACCTTGAATCGGGGATCCCTTCCCTTACCCAAGGTGGCCAAAAGGGGCCTTTGAGCCTCAAGGATGGCCTCAATGGCCTCTGCAAATGCCTGACTCTTGAGCTCCATCTTACCTATCTCGTCTACGACCAGGAGAACCCCCTCTGGGGCCCCCCTGAGCAGGGGGACGACCACCGCCTCTAGGGCCTCGATATTGACACCGTAGGCCCCAACCTTGGGCCCTGGGGCCCCTCGTCGGGCCAAAGGAAATCTCTGACCATCAAGGGTAACGATGTCAAAACCGAGCCTTCCTTTGGAGCCTCGGACCTCTTCGGTATAAAAACCCCAGACCCTGGCAGTATAAGCCTGCAGAAAGGCCTTAATGGCCGTGGTTTTCCCTGAGCAAGGAGGGCCAACCAAGAAGACCCGACTGAGGCCGTGTTTAGGCAACCTCACCTCCGGCGCCTCCGGCGCCGGATTTTTTTACTGGCTGGTCGCCGGCGCAGAAGGACATAGGTGGCTCCCGGCCCCCCATCACAGGGACGGGCACTGGAGAGGGCAATTACATAACGTCGCCAGAAACCACGGGTAAGCCACTGTCTGATCTTGCCTTTGAGAACCGGCCCCCTGGGAGAGGAGAGGCCCCGGCCATGGATAATTAGGACGCAACGACAGCCAACAGATATAGACTGGTGTAAAAACTCGTCTAAGGCCTCTTGGGCCTCGGCCACGGTCAAACCATGGAGGTCGAGATGACGTTGAGGAGAAAAGGCTCCCTGGCGAAGATAGGCCAGAATTAAGGGATGTTCCCCGTAGACGAGTTCTTCAATATACTCCGGCAGATCCTCAACCCTGAGCCCGGCATGAAAAAAATCGATCGGCCCCGACTGATGACTTCTTTTAGAGACCCCTGAAGAAGGCCTCAAAGACCGCCAAAAAGTCTTCTTTTTGACTGAAAGAGGCTTAACGTCTACCATGGCCTGCCGAAAAAAAGCCTCATCTTCAACCTCGTCCTGAGCCGGCTTAGGAAGGATACGATCAAGAGAAGGTAGTGAATCCCGGTCAATCAGTTCCTTCAGAGCGGAGAAAGGGGAGAAAAAGGCCTCTTTGTCTGGCATGAAGACCACCTGGGAAAGCCTTTGCCCTCCTGTTTAACCCGAAAAAAAAGGCCCCGTCAACAAAAGAGGCCCATCAGTAATGGTAGCCAGATCAAAAAACTTCAGCGACGCCAAGGGAGAAGATACCCGATAGAGGAGAGGTCAAAATGGGGCAGCCGACGGTTAATTTCTTCTAGACCATGTCTGACAGGGGCGCCGGCCCGGGTAAAATTTACCCCTTGAAGATACCTTACCCAGGAAAGCCGACTGTCTGGGAAGATCGTCCCCAGGTAGATGATGATGGCACAGGCCACCACCACTGCCTTTAATATGCGTCTCAGACGAGACTCATAAGGAAGACCAAATTCATAAAGATAGAAACGATACCTAGCCACTCTTTACCCCTGGCATCTTTTAATCTTTTATCGTCATTGTCTTTCTCCACTATAACGCCTTTGCCAACATTTTTTGAGGGCCTCTACGGCCTCATAAGGCACCCGAAGACTCCCTCTTCCAAAACCTAGTTTGATATGGGGTTTGTTGGCCCCATGGAAATCGGTCCCCCCGGTCTCTACTAGATCAAAGGCCTCGGCGATCTCCTGACAGAGGCCCACGAAGGCCTCATCATGATCAGAATAATAGCTCTCAATACCGTCAAGACCAGCCTTTACCAAGCCTTTCACGAAGGCCTTCAGGGCCTCTGGGCGGGAGATGTTGAGGGTGATGGGATGGGCCAAAACCGCCAGCCCCCTCGCCTGATGGATAAGTTCGATAGCCTCTGGGGCTGAAAGTCTTTCTTTAGGAACATAGGCCGCTGCTCCGGCCTTAAGAAAGCGATCAAAGGCCTCATTAATGTCTCGGCAAACCCGTTTTTCTACTAGAAGCCTAGCAATATGAGGCCGACCGATCTGGCTACTAGCTATAGCCTCTACTTCTTCCATAGTGATGTCAATCCCTAGGGCCTGAAGTTTTTGGATAATCTTGGGATTGCGTTCGGCCCGGGCCTGTTGGAGCTTGCGCAGACGGGTGATGAGCGAAGAAGAGTTGTAATCCAGAAAGTAGCCCAGAATGTGCAAGGTGCCCCGTTCATAAAGAGCACTGAGTTCCACCCCGGGGATAAACTCTATCCCCAATCTTCGGGCACTCTCCTCGGCCTCGGCCAGCCCATTTATGGTATCGTGGTCAGTGAGGGCCAAGGCCGCAAGACCTATGTCTTTGGCCATTGATATCAGCGCTCCAGGACTTAACGTTCCATCAGAGGCAGTAGAGTGTGTGTGTAGATCAACAATTTTAGCTGGCATAAATACTCCTTGCATTTTTTGAGCTTTATAGACTAACAAAGTTAATAACAGTCTGTCAGGAGAAAAAGCTAATTTCAAGAAAGGAGGTTCCCATGAAGATTGAAAAAATTCTTTTCCCGGTGGACTTTACCTCGGCCTCAGCCAAGGTCCTGCCCTACGCCTTATATCTGGCCGAAAAATTGGGAGCCAAAATCTACATTCTCTATGTAGTAGAGGACCTCTCCCGCTATGCCAGTATTCCGGTAGCCCATGTCAGCCTAGCCTCCTTTGAAAAGGAGCTTGAAGAGGCCGCAGCCAAAAAGATGGAAAGCTTTGTCGAAGACAACCTCAGGGATTTCAGCAATTACGAAACCCATATCGCCAAGGGAGATGCGGCCGGAGAGATCGTCACCTTTGCCAAACTGCATGATATAGATCTCATTGTCATGGCTACCCATGGGCGCAAGGGTCTAGAAAAGGCCCTGTTTGGAAGTGTCACGGAGAAGGTCCTTAAGATCTCACCGGTGCCTGTCCTGACGGTAAACCCTGAACAAGCTACGTCTTAGTCCCCCAGGCCCCTCCTCCAGGGGTGTGAATTTCAAGTATATCTCCGGGAAGGGCCTCAAGATGGACCTTCCCGGGGAGAATTTTCTTTTTGCCTTGGCGGATAAAGACATTACGTCCCCTTCTGCCCGACCCACCATTGGCTAGACCGTAGGGGGAAAAACGTCTTCTCTCAGAAAGGACTGTTATCTGGGCCGGTTGGAGAAAACGATAGGCCCTAATGATTCCGTCCCCTCCCCGAAACCTGCCCCGCCCCCCGGATCGATCCCTCAACTGATATCTTTCCACCAAAAGAGGGTAGGTCTGCTCCAGGGCCTCAATAGGGGTATTAAGGGTATTAGTCATGTGGGTGTGGACTCCAGATAGTCCTGGAGCCCCAAAACGCCCCCCCATACCCCCTCCAATGGTTTCATAATAGGTAAGCCCTTTAAAGCCCATAGCCACATTATTCATGGATCCGCAGCTGGCAGCCGGGATCCTCTCAACGATTGCCTGGGCCAGGGCTCCCAGAATGACATCCACAATGCGCTGGGAGGTCTCCACATTGCCGGCGGCCACAGGGCTGGGATACTGGGCATCGACTACTGTATTAGGGTGAGTAATCACCCTAATAGGCTTAAGGGCCCCAGCGTTTATAGGCATCTCCTCTGGAGCCAGAGACAAGAAGACATAGTAGACCGCTGCTGAAGTAACACTAGAGACGGCATTAATCCCGGTCTTTGCTGCAGGATCAGAATCAGAAAGATCAACCACTGCTCGACAACCATCAATGGAGACCCGAGCCTTGATCCTCACCGGGTCTCGCCCAAGTCCGTCATCATCCAGACAGTCCTCAAAGAAATAATGGCCATCGGGAATATCAGCCAAGGTGGCCTCCATAATGGTCTGGGCATGGTGAAGAAGGCTCTCTACTCTGGACAGAAGTGTCTCGATTCCATAGCGGCGGATCATCTCCTCCAGACGCATCTCCCCCCTGCTCAAGGCCGCCTGTTGGGCAGTGAGATCTCCCCGGCGTTCGGCAGGGTTCCTGACCTGCCCCAAAAACCAGGAGAGGAACCCCTCGTTCAGCCTTCCCTGTCTTAAAAGATACTGAGGTCTTATAAGGACCCCTTCTTCAGAAATATGAGTGGCCAGAGGCATAGATCCTGGAGTTTTACCTCCAACATCGGCATGGTGGGCCCGAACGAGGAGAAAAAAGACCGGACCTTCTCCCTTCCAGAAGACCGGCTTGACCAAGGTGATATCAGGAAGATGAGTTCCCCCAGCATAGGGATCATTGGTGATAACCACGTCAGCAGGGGCAAACTGGAGGGAATTAAGAAGAGCGGCCATAGTCGCCGGCATGGCCCCTAGATGGACCGGAATATGGGCTGCCTGGGCCACCAAACGTCCCTGGACGTCGCAGATGGCGCAAGAAAAATCACGGCGCTCCTTGATGTTGGCTGAAAAGGCGCTTTTGCGCAGAACAATACCCATCTCCTCAGCCACCGCCGAGAAGAGACGGTCAAAGATGCTTATCTCTACGGCCTCCAGCCCTTTCATCTGGCTAACCTTATGAGGGCATTTACAATGGCGACGGCCACAGGGCTGCCACCTTTTTCCCCCAGAGAGGTGATAAAAGGGAAATCCTGTTGGTTCAAGATAGCCTTGGCCCGAGCGGCATCAACAAAACCAACTGGAGTTCCTACCACCAAATCAACCCGGAGGCGACCAGACTTTATGAGCTCTATCGTCTTTAACAAGGCTGTTGGTGCGTTACCAACAATCCATATTCCCCAGGATTTCTCAGAGGCCACCTCCACAGCTGCCTCTGCTCGGGTAACCCCTTGGGCCTTGGCCCGGGCAATGACCTGAAGATCATCGATAAAACAGGCCGTTTTTATCCCTAGGGTTCGGGCAGAGGGGGCTATCCCGGCCTCAACCATCCGAACATCGCAGAAAACTGGAGCCCTAGTCTTTAGAGCCTGAAGGCCAGAAGAGATGGCCTGAGGATGAAAACGCAGAGAGGAGGCAAAATCGAAATCGGCCGTGGCGTGAATAACCCTCAAGATTACTTCACCTTCTGGCCCTGAAGGCAATACCTTCCGGAGGCGATCTCTAATGATAGAGAAGCTCTGAGACTCTATTTCTCGGCCCTTGGAGAGCCCCACCTGAGAGGAACTTTCAGACATCTCGCCTATCTAGGCTACCCCTTGTCAATCACGGTCCAGCATGTCCTGCCACCAGCTAGGCAGGGCAAAAGAGGCCTGATGAACTTGAGGATTATAATAACGACCCCGGTATTGCCTTTGGGGAAGGCGGAAATTGACCTCGGATTTGGTAGCGATCACAAAGGCTATCTCGTCACCATAGGTGGGCACAGGAGCCCGATATATGGCTACCTGGGAAAAGATTCGTTTGGTCCTCCTGAAAGTCATGGGCATTACCTGAGGTATTGTCCGAGGAAGAGAGGCCTGTTGAACCATAATGCCTGAAGGTGACAGGGCCTCACGGACACTTTCATAGAATTTCTCTTCAAAGAGGGCCATGGCCGGCCCAACCGGGTCTGTACAATCAACCAGAATGACGTCAAAAGGGGCTTTCCTGACCTCGTCCGAAGAGAGATAGGCAGCCCCGTCTCCGAAGATAAGCCTCACCCTCGGATCCCCGAAGTCCCCAGAGATATCACGGAGATACTTCTGGCAGGCCCTAAAGACCGCCTCATCAACCTCAATCTGAACTACCCGCTCCACAAAGGGGTGCTTGAGGACCTCTCGCAGGCTACCTCCGTCTCCACCACCAATAATGAGCACCGAACTAGGAGAATGGGGCAGAGCTGTCATGGGGACGTGGACCAGCATCTCGTGATAGATAAATTCGTCGCCTTCCGTCAGCTGAACGACACCATCCAGAACGAGGAGACGCCCCCAAAACTTGCTTTTGAGGATTAACAAATGCTGATAGGGTGTCCGTTCTTCGTATAGAGGCGTAACCTCGTAGCGGTGGAGATAACCCGGCGCAATTTTTTCTGACCACCAGAAGTCAGTCAAGTCTCCTCCAACTCGATTAATTGTCCCCTTTTCATCTCCAGGGCATGGACATATTGGGGCTGGAAGGCCTCTTTGAGCCGTTCAAAGACCTGATAGGCCTCCTCTTCGTTGCTGGCAAAAACATCAATGGCCGCATAGCCATTCTCCGGCCAGGTATGGATAAAAATATGGGATTGGGCAAAGGTAGCCTTGGCTGAGACCCCATAGGGATTGAACTGATAACTGATAACCTCTCCATCTTCCCCACCGGCATACTGCAGGGCCAATTCAACCTTGCCAGCATCGGCCAGAAGATGGAAAGGGGAATGCCACATCTCTATAAGCAGATGGGTACTAATGTAACAACTGGGGGCCGAATGGGCCTCCTGGGTGGGTAGCTTTTCAAGCTGACAGACAGGAGCCATCACTGCCATGGTTCACCTCCCCCCAGGCCTAAGCCCGGTTTTTAAACAAAATTTAAGGCTCATAACTGTTTGGTAAGCCCAAACAGCCAGAGCCCTTGCTGACTTAGATGGTCGGGACGGGCGGATTTGAACCGCCGACCCCCTACACCCCAAGCAGGTGCGCTTCCAGGCTGCGCCACGTCCCGGCCAGATCCTTTTTAATCAGCGGTCAAGGCTTTGTCAACACAGTGAATAGAATCCCCACCACGGCAATGCATCCCCAAGAATCTCACTTATAAGGAAACACGCTCCACCAGAGGCAAGCCCAACAAACTCCAAAAAATTCCAACAAAGAAATCCAAAAGAAACGTTAAAAAAAATCTCTAGAAGACGATATAAAGACGTAAGGGTGGATAATAAAGTGTTTTTAGGGGGAAATAGGTAAAAATTCCTAGTATTTCCCCCTAATCTGGTCGTCGTTCAACCCAAAAGTCTTCGACAGGCAAAATCCCCAAAGGAGGTTTAGTTATGTGGGTATCTGGTTTAAAAAAACTAAACATTAGTGTCTTTTTTCAGCATCCGATAAATGTCTTTCTCATCCGGCACCTGCCCTTGGGGCTCTACCGCTTTTATCTCCGACTCTTGGGATTTATCTTCCTTGGCCTAAAAGAGAAGACCCGGCGCAACGTGATCATGGGCTTAGGCTACCTTACCCGCTCCAGACCTCTGCCCCAGCTTCTACCCGTATATGTTCTTAAGACCTACCTGGGAATCTTTGAACACTATCTCGAAAAGTTACTTCTCGGCTATCGTCCCTTGTCCGAGATGATTTCCTTCCTTAAGCCCCGGCTTAAGGTCTCAAGGAAACATCTCCTTGATAAGGCCATAGGCTCTCACCGAGGCGTAATCCTCGTCACCGGCCATTTTGGGGCTGTCGAGTTCCTGCCCCTCTCCCTGGCCCTCCTAGGCTATAAGGTAGCTATTATCTGCCGCTTCAAAAGGCCCGAACTAAAAAGAGCGCTCAGCCAGAGGGCAAAAAGAATGGGAGTCAAGATAATCGACGCCAATGAAGGCAATGTGGCCACCAAGGCCATCGGTGTCCTCAAGAAGGGCTATATATTGATCACCGAATGCGATGAATTTGAACACTGGAGACCTTATCCTAATCGCTACACCTATTTTTTGGGAGCTCAGGTTCCCCAAGATCGGACTCTAGATATCTTTTACCGGCGGGCTCGGTGTCCGGTAATCTTGGGCCTGATGAAAAGAGAACCCGATGGCTACACCCTCTGCCTCGAACCTCTAGCAGATGGGATGGAGGCCGTGGAGATCTCCCCCCGGGCCTTGGCCACCTTAGAAAAATATATTCTGGAATATCCTGAACAATGGTATCAGTGGCCTGAGGCCGTGGAGGAACTCAAAGACTACATTCGTTGGGACGATTACTATGCGCCTAAAACTCTATCGCCTGCATCTACCCTTTAGGCTTTCGGTAGATCATAGCCTGGCCAGCCGAAAAAGCACAGAAAGCTTGATCGTCATCTGGGAAGAAGATGGGCTGACCGGCTTGGGAGAAGGCTGTCCCCGGGAGTATGTCACTGGAGAAAAGCCTCAAGAAGCCTATCAAATGGCTCGACGGCTGGCCAGGGCCATTGTTGAAAAAAGGGTCTCTTCGCCTGGAGAGTTTGACCAAATTGTAAACAGTCTTGCTCTCCAAAACTTTCCTTCAGTAATTTGCGCTTTTGAGACGGCCCTCCTTGACCTAAAGAGTCGCCAGAGGGGAGATCCCCTCTGGCGACTCTTTGGCTTGGCCCCTCGGACCAAGGAACTCATCTACAGTCTAGTCCTCCCCTTTACCAACGAGAGGACCTTCGCCTTTTTTACAGAGGCCGCTCGCAAATGGGCCATAAAGGAAATAAAGATAAAGGTTGCTCCTGGGGCTGAAGAAATGGTCAGACGGGTACACCAGAGCCTACCCCACTGCCGTCTAAGACTTGATGCCAATGGGGCCTTCGGCAGCCAAGAGGCCCTAGAGTTTCTAGAAAAGGTCCGACCATATGGTGTGATCGCCTTCGAACAGCCTTGCCCCCGCCAGGATCTGGAGGGCCTTCAGAAAGTATCTTCCTGCGGACTGGTGCCCGTAATCGTCGACGAATCTCTGATTGATCTTGACGATGCCTTAAAGCTCATTGAAAAAAATGCCTGCCAGGTATTCAATCTCAGGCTCTCTAAATGCGGGGGGATAAGAAAAACCCTGGCCCTCTGGTCCCTGGCCAAGGCCTCCGGCCTCAAGGCCCAGATCGGTTGCCACGTAGGCGAAACAGGTATTCTGGCCATGGCCGGCCGTCATCTGGCCGTTTTATTAGATGAAGTCCTTTTCCTTGAGGGAAGTTACAGCCCTTGGCTCCTTGAGGAGGATATCATCAAGGAAAGGGTTGATTTTGCCCCTCAAGGACGGGCCCCTGTACCCAAGGAGCCGGGGCTGGGAATAAATCCTAGAATGGAGACCCTTCTACGTTTCAGTCCACTTAATGAGGAATTTTTCTAGAAATAAAGACTTACTGCCAAGGTGAAAAGGTGAATCCTTATTCGATAATCTCCGTTGGCTCTAAGGGATTCGGGAAGCCTTGATAAGATCTCATTTTCTTTAGGGGCCCAACGGGTAAAAATATAATTATAGGCCAGAGAGAGACGAAAATTTTCCCGGGGCTGGACTGAGAGCCCGAAGGCCAGAATACGCCGGTTGGAATCCGGAAGTTGAGGATCACGGTATTTGCTTGGTGCCGGGCCTTGGTCAAGACTGTAGCCGGCCAAAAGGGTATAATGGCCCCACTGATGCCTCAAACCGAAGCGGTAGGCGAAAACATCCCTCCAGTCTTTGGGCTGAACAAAGACATTGGTGCTCTTGCCTGGAGGTCCTAGAGGGTCTTGGAAGACGATCTTCATCTCTTCGTAGGTTGACCAGCCTGTCCAGGTAAGGTCAAACTCCAGGATAGTCCTGGGGAACAGATAGAGGGCGACCCCTCCGGTGAGCATCGGTGGAAGGGTAAGGCCTCCGGTGGCCTTGGTATCAGGATAATAGGCCTTAAGAGCCGAAGGGGTCTCAAAGCGGGCCTCAGCCTGTTTAAAACGAAGATGGACTTTACTTCGGTAGGCAATCCCCAGGGAGAGCTTTCCCCATCGATAAAGAAGCCCAAGGTTAAAACCATAGCCCCAGTCGTCGCCATTTAGATACTGTTCTCCGTCGGAGAGACCCAACTGGCCAAACCAAAGCTTTCGACGCAGGGTCAAGTCAGCATAGATTATGTTAAACCCAGCTCCTATAGAGAGATTGGGGGCCAGTTTAAGGCTGAACGCCGGATTGGCTACCATGGTGGTCAGCTTTGAATAGGTGGTAATGTAACGTCCCTGCCAGTTAGTATCCCAGACAGTGGCGAGACCATAAAGGGAATAAAATCCCACTCCAAAGGCCACCTTCGGGTTGATAGGACTGCTCAAATATAAAAAAGGGGGCACCTGAATCCGGTCTACCGTATCTTCGTCGATAGGCCCATCGTATTGGATCTTTGAAGCCACTACTGAGGCCCCGGTATAAAGCTGAGGCCTTTTGATAAAGACAATCCCAGCCGGATTATAAAAGACAGCTGAGGCATTATCGGCCTGAGCCACAAAGGCATTAGCCTGGGCCACCGCCTCAGCCCCCTGGAGAAGGTTGACAAATCCTGCAGCCTGAACATCCTTTTGGAGAGAAAGGAAAACAAGGACCCAAAGGACAAAGAGCTTTTGGATCATAGGACCTATCTCCGACTTTATGTTTTTAAGTAAATTTTTATTAGGTTGGTTTTCTTAGTTAGCATACTTAAAATGGTTTCCCAACCTAAAGAAGGCTCCCTCCGACTACGTCTGGCTAGAAGAACGGATCTTGAAGCCATAGTGAAACTTGCCAGAGAGGCTTTTGCCCCATATGGACCCTATGGACGCATTGTTGGCCAGTGGTTTGGCCAGAAGACTGTGGCCACCTTTGTTCTGGAAAGGGACAAGAAGTTTCTCGGCTTTGGAATGCTCGGCCCCTTTGTCTGGTTTCCGTGGCTGCCAGTGGCCGAATTAATGGCCATCGCTTTGATCCCAGAGGCCAGGGGCCAGGGGCTGGGAAGGATCCTCTTGGGCCAGCTGGAAGAAAGAGCCCGGGAGCAGAAGCTTCTGGCCCTTAGACTTCACACTGGTGTTAATAATCGCCGGGCTATTGCTCTTTTCAAACAAGCAGGCTACAGGAGTATCAGGCGGATAAAGGCCTATTATCCAAGTGGCCTTGACGCCTTGGAAATGTGGAAGAGGCTCTGGAGCGCCTCCGGCCCTCCTTAGGAAATACGGAGGCAAT
The DNA here is from genome assembly GCF_054026695.1 of Thermosulfuriphilus sp. Classification (NCBI taxonomy): domain Bacteria; kingdom Pseudomonadati; phylum Thermodesulfobacteriota; class Thermodesulfobacteria; order Thermodesulfobacteriales; family Thermodesulfobacteriaceae; genus Thermosulfuriphilus; species Thermosulfuriphilus sp. Next base: position 24,976 of record NZ_JBPMLP010000056.1, on the reverse strand, counting down.
CTTCATCTTTCGCCCCAGGGAGGCCTCTATCTCCTCCAGGCTAAAGGCCCCGGTTTCGTCACAAAGACTGATGACCAGCGAGCCGACAGCCAACGCCCCGATACGAAGGAGAAACTCCTCGCCGCTAGTGGGAAGATCATAATTGATGATAAACTTAGTCTTTAGAAGCTCCATGTAAGCGGAACTGGCATCAGTGGTAACCAGAACAGCTGTCCGTTGGGAGTTAAACTGACGAATGATCTCCAACCGCCGCTGTGGGCCAAGATCTGGAAGGAGGACAAAGGTCCTATAGCCTCGACGTTGAAGATCACCAGCCAAGGCTTTGGCCACTAGCTCATTGGCGGCAAAGATAACCACCCTCTGGCCCCTCTCCTCCTTCAGGAGATTTAAAAGAAGGGCAAATTTTTCTTTCTGGCTGACATGATAGAGACGAAGGCGCAGGCCCTGGACTCCAGGGCGTCTCCGCCCCCAGAAAAGCTCCAGTGGATCTTTAAGAAATCTATGGGCCAGGGCTACAGCCTCGTAGGAAACCTGACTCAGGAAGACCATAGTCTTTACCTTGGGGAGACGCCCGATAAGTCCGGCCAGATCATCTAACATGGCCTCTGGCTCATCGATCACCAAGGCCTTGACAGCTAAGGGATCCAGGAGACGCCACTTAAAGATCTTCTTCAACCAAGCAGGGGTAGTGAGAAGGAGATGGACGCCGGCCTCAAGTCGTCTCATCTGTTGAGAGAGTTCCTCCTTAGGCCCGCCGAAGAAAGCTAGTAAAAGACCAGTCCCTTGGGCCAGCTTTTCGGCCTCTTTAAGGAGGGCCAAGGCCCGGGCTTCAGAAGCCACCAGGACAATGGCTATCCCCCCCTCTTTTAAAAGGTGCTGGATTAAAGCCAGAAGGTAGGCTGTAGCCTTACCACTGCCTCGGGGGGCCTCAACAAGAAGATCCTCTCCCTCTTCTAGAAGATGGGGAAGACAAAAGTCCTGGAAGACTGTCGTCCGCAGAAAACCACTCTTTTTAAGATTGCTCTTAAGAGACTCATCCAGGGGGAAATCATCAAACGGACGGCCTACAGGCTCAAGAAGAAGCCTGCTCCGTGCCTCTACCTCCATCTGACATCACCTCCGTCCCTGAAGCCTTCATTGAACCTTCAATAAAAGGCCGGAAGAGATCTATAGGAATAGGAAATAAGGTGGTAGAGTTGTTTTCGGCAGCTACCTCCCTTAGGGTCTGTAGAAAACGCAACTGAATAGAGGCCGGACTCTCAGAGAGGATCCGGGCCGCCTCAGAGAGTTTTTGGGCGGCCTGAAGTTCGCCTTCAGCGTTGATGATTTTGGAGCGTCTCTCTCGTTCGGCCTCGGCCTGCTTGGCCATCGCCCGTTTCATCTCATCAGGGAGATCAATTTCTTTGATCTCTACCTTGCTAACCTTAACACCCCAGGGTTCGGTATCCTGGTCGAGAATTGACTGTATCTTGGCATTTAGCTTCTCCCTTTCGGAAAGGAGTTCATCGAGTTCAGCCTGACCACAAATACTTCTCAAAGTGGTCTGAGCCAGCTGACTGGTAGCAAAAAAGTAGTCTTCAACTTCGATGATGGACCGGTTAGCATCCAGGACTCGAAAATAGACCACTGCACTCACCTTTACCGAAACATTATCCTTGGTAATGACCTCCTGAGGAGGCACATCCAAGGTGACAGTCCGCAGGTCGACTTTGCGCATTTTATCGATTACCGGGATGATTATCACCAGTCCTGGCCCTTTGGCCCCAATGACCCGCCCCAGACGGAAGACAACTCCCCGTTCATATTCATTAAGGATCCTGATGGCACTGAAGAGAAAAAGGATCAGCAGAAGCAAAAGGAAAGAAAAGGAGATAGACATCCAAACCTCCTTAATTAAGGATTTATTTTACTTCTTCAACCTTAAGGGTCAGTGACTTTACTGCCAAGACCCGGACCTTACTTCCAGCAGCAACAGGATGATCACTTTCAGCCTGCCAGATCTCTCCGTGGACAAAGACCTGCCCTCCTTCAGGGCCAATCTCTGAAAGGGCCTTTCCCTCGGCCCCTAACAGGGATTCGGCTCCGGTCTGCGGAGGAGAACGAACAGCCTTGGCCGCCAGATAAGTAAGTATAGAAAGAAAGGCCCCTACTCCTATAAGAGTTGGCCAAAGCACAGACCAGGAGATCCCCACCCCTGGAGCCTTGGAAAAAAGCATCAAGGAGCCCAGGGTCAGGGCAATTAAACCGGCAAGGGCCAGAAGGCCAAAGCTGGTGATCTTTATTTCCAAGAAGAAAAAAATCCCGGCCAGGAGAATAAGAATCAGTCCGGCATAGTTTACTGGCAAGGCCTTAAAGGCAAAAAAAGCCAGCACCAAGGCCAAGGCACCAACCACCCCGGGGAAGATAGTCCCTGGATTAGAAAGCTCAAAATAAAGACCCGCCAAACCAATCATCATTAGGATATAGGCAATATTGGGATCACCTATGGCCCTTAAAATTCTTTCCCTTAAACCTTGATGAATGGGGATCAGGGTGGCAGCCTTGGTCTCCAGTCGAACTCTGCGCCCTCCCGAGACCTCTAGCTCGCAACCATTGATTTTCTCCAGAAGGTCCCCCAAATCTTTGGCGATCAGGTCGATAACTTTGAGTCTTAAGGCCTCCTCTTCAGTAATAGAAACGCTTTTCCGAACGGCCTCCTCGGCCCACTTGGCATTTCGCCCTCTGGTAGAGGCAATGGCCCGGGCCATGGCCGCCAAGTCATTGACGGCCTTTTCGGCCATTTTTTTATCTTCTTTTGGCCCCCCCAGAGAGACAGGATGGGCCGCACCAATGTTTGTCCCTGGAGCCATGGCGGCGATGTGGGCTGCCATGGTGATCAGGGTTCCGGCAGAGGCAGCCCGGGCCCCAGAGGGAGCCACATAGACGATTACTGGAACTGGACTGTTAAGAAGGGCCTTAATTATCTCCCTGGTGGCGGAAACAAGTCCCCCAGGGGTGTCCAGGCGAATAATAAGGGCTTGGCCTCCGGAGACAGAGGTGGTCTCGATGGCGGAAATGATGAATTCGCTGGTTATGGGATCAATGGCCCCCTCGATCTTTATCAGGTAAAGGGGCGAGGGAGTAGCCCAGGCCCCAAAGGGGTCAAGAGCAGCTAAGAGCCAAAACAACCCTATTATCCACAACCGGCCTCTTTTGACAAGCCTGGATGGGCCCAACCCGCTAATTCTTTTTCTCAAAAAGAGTTTGCGCATTGATCAATATAATAGGGTCAAAGAGGCCTTCAGGGAAGAAGTATCAGGCCAGCTCCTCCAGGAGCCTTTTTATGAGCTTTAGATCTTCCCAGGCAGCCTTTTTAAATCTTGGATTATAGAGAAGAAAGGCTGGGTGATAGGTAGGGATTACCCTGGCTCCATAGGCCTCAAACACCCGACCGCGAAGGCGACTGATCGGATCCTTGACCCTAAGAATAGTCTGGGCGGCAAAGGTTCCCAGGCAGGCAATCACCTGAGGGCCGATTAGTTCAATCTGCCTCTCAAGATAGGGGAAACAGGCCGAGATCTCCTCAGGACGAGGGTTACGATTCCTGGGGGGGCGACATTTGAGGACATTGGCGATATAGACCTCTTGTCTTCCAAGTTCGATGGCCTTAAGCATCCGGGTGAGAAGTTGACCAGCAGCCCCCACAAAAGGCCTTCCCTGAAGATCCTCATCCCGGCCTGGAGCCTCTCCTACCAAAAGAAGGCGAGCGGACTCATTCCCTTCTCCGAAGACGATGTTTGTCCGGGTCTTATGGAGTTCGCAACGCTGGCATCTCCCAACAAGAGCCCTCAACTCTGCCAGAGTTCCCGGAAGGCTGGACTTATCTTCCATCAGAAAACCCCTTAAGGCCTTCCCCTGAGGGAGGTCCCTAAAACCAAGGGCCTGATAATAACCAATCAGGCTCTCCAAAGAATCCAAGATTCCAGACCAGTCCATGTTTTATTTTTGTATGGATATCCCTTCAGGGCTTAGCTTTTACGTAGGTCCTTACCTACAGTTAGAGCCTGAGAGCGATGGCGGTATTTTTTGGGATCAAGGCCGTATTTTTGGAAAAGTTTGTAGAAGTCGGCCCGATAATATCCCGCTAATCTAGCCGCCCGACTAACATTTCCTTTGGTTAATCTAAAGAGATCTTCTAAATACCTTTTGACGAACTGATCCTTTGCCTCCCTTAGGGGTTTAAGCTCTATCGGAACCTGTTCCTGAAGAAGAGGAGTGTTAGCCAGCATGGCCTTGTTGATCACCTTCCCTGGAGCCAGGGCCGTGAGATATTCAATAAGATTTTCAAGTTCGCGGACATTTCCCGGCCAATGGTAGGAGACAAAAAGATCAACCACTTCAGACTCAATGGTCTCAATTCTTTTCCCCATTTTTTGGGAAAACTTTTCGAAAAAATGCCTCATAAGGAGAGGAATATCTTCACGCCTTTCTCTCAATGGTGGAAGATGAATAGGAACCACGTGGATCCGATAATAAAGATCCTCCCGGAATCGACCTTCGTCGACCATCTGTTTGAGATCCCTTTTGGTAGCCACAATCAGACGAACATCAACCTTTTTGGTCTGATCACTACCTAAGGGTCTGACCTCCCCGGTCTCTACCACCCGGAGCAACTTGGCCTGCATAGCCTCACTCATCTCCCCCACCTCATCGAGAAAAAGGGTCCCTCGATGGGCCTGAACAAAAAGCCCCACCTTGGAGCCTACGGCCCCGGTATAAGCCCCCTTTAGGTGGCCGAAAAGCTCATCCTCAAGAAGAGTCTCCGGAATAGCCGCACAGTTAACGGCCACAAAAGGACCTTTGGCTCGGGGACTATGGACGTGAATGGCCTTGGCCACTAGTTCCTTGCCGGTGCCTGATTCTCCGTAGATGGTCACCGTACTTTCGGTGGGGGCTACGGCCATAATTTGCCGAAAGACAGCCTTCATCTTGGGGCTTTCTCCAATCATATCCTCAAAGATAAACTTCTCTACCACCAGCTGCTTGAGATTGGCTACTTGGCGGAGGAGGTCCCTTTTTTCAATGGCTTTTTCTATCTTGAGGGCCAAGTCCCGATGGTCAACCGGTTTGGTCACATAGGAGAAGGCCCCCGCCTTCACTGTCTCCACAGCCTGCTCAATTGATCCATAAGCTGTAAAAAGAATGACCTGAATGGTTGGATCAACCTTCTGACACTCAAGCATCAACTCCAAACCGGTCATTCGATCCATTCGCTGATCAGTAATAACAACATCGAAGTCCTCTTCCTGGAAAAGATCTAAGGCCTCTTCGGGATCGCTAACGGCGACCACCTCATAGCCCTTAAACTCCAAACGCATCTTCAAGACCTCTAAGATATTGAGATCATCATCTACCAATAAGATACGCCTTTTCTTCTCCATCCTGCGGCTCTTCTTTTTGGAGTTGTTTTTGCTTCTCTTTATTGGCAACATTTGTGCCATAGATCTCTCCATTTAAAAAAATTTAAAGCCACAGAGCCTTTGACGGGATTAATTATGAAACCTTACTTCAAACACCTAAGCCTTTATCACAAACTCTGTCTGGGCTATATCATCCTTCTATTTATCACTTTTTTGCCCTGCGCTGTATCTCTTTATTCTCTGAGCAGGCTAGAAGGTCTGGCCGTAAGTTTAGCCCAGGAAGACGTCGAGTTGACCACTACCATCGAGTACCTAAAAGGGCTCTTACCTTCTATCGAGGCCGAAGGCCGACGTCTGGTGACCCTTTACAAAGAAGACGCCTACCAGACCTTAATTACTCTGGCCAATGACTTCAAAGACAGACTGACCATCATAAAAGACAAAGGGCCCCCTCGAGCAAGGACGGTCTGCCGGAGGCTGGAAGAAAGTCTCGAGCGTCTAAAGGACCTAGCCGAAGAGGTAAAAAGAGAGCTCCCCAAAAGCCCCCCTGCCAGTCTCAGCCCTCAGGAGATCAGACGAGAAGAAGAGGTCAAGGAACGGGTCAGCCAGATGAGCCATTTTCTGGCCGAGACCGAAAGATCCATACGTCTAGACATCAGAACTAAAGCAGCCCGCATCTCTGAGAAAACCTCCCGAGACCGGAAGATCACCTTCTTTACCTTTCTGGTAGCTTTAGTCTTTGCCCTCCTGGCCCCTTGGTTTCTTTACAAGTACATCAAGCGTCCCATAGACTCCCTTAAAAAAGGCACTGAGGCCATCGGTCGAGGCCAGTTCGACCATATCATTCCGGTGCTGGCTGAAGACGAACTGGGGCAACTAGCCCAGGCCTTCAATAAGATGACCGGAAGGCTAAAGGAACTCGATACTCTTAAGTCGGAGTTTATCTCTGTAGTTAGCCATGAATTAAGGACTCCCCTGACCTCCATAAAAGAGGCGGCCAGTCTTCTCCTTGACCTGGATGTCGCCCCCCTTAATCCCAAACAAAAAAGGCTGATAGAGATCATCGATGAGGGAATCTCCCGGCTCCATGGTTTCATCGATGACCTCCTTCACCTGACGAGGCTGGAAGCCAAATTGATTCCAGTGGAAAAACACCCCCATAACCCCCTCCGACTGATAAGAGAGGTCCGCAATACCCTTTTACCAGCGGCCAAAGAAAAAGAGATCTCCATTGAGGTCATTGCCCCCCAAGACCTAGAAGAGGCCCTCATCGATGCTGACCGTACTTTCCGTGCCTTGATGAATATTATCCACAACGCCATCAAATTCAGCCCGCAAGGAGGAAAAATAAACATTGTTGTCACTAGTTATTATGATAAACATAGGCATAGGTGGTTGAGGATCGGAGTAGTTGATGCCGGTTTAGGGATCCCGGCCACAGAGCGAGAAAAGGTATTTGACAAGTTCTACCAGGTCCAGGCCCTGCGTCATAAAGACGGCTGTGGCCTGGGGCTAGCAATCGCCAGGGAACTTATCCTCGCCCAAGGAGGCCGGATTTGGCTAGAGAGCCCGCCAGAAGAAAAGGTAGCCATTGTATCCGGAAAGGGTACCGTTTTTTGGCTGGAGTTGCCCTATTCCTGATCATCTCCTCCTGCGCCCCTAGGTCTAACCAGGCCATTCAACCACGTCTTAAAGTTCTCAAAGGGTGGGCCCTTTTTGAGGCTAAGTATTCTTCTAAAAATTTCAAAGAGGCCCAGGCCATCCTAGAGGATCTTCTCAACAAAGAGGATTACCGGTGTCGGGCGGCCTTTTATCTCTTTGTCCTTAAAGGAAAAAACAGGGATCGCTATCTTGATATCCTGCGCTCCACATCGTGTAGACAGAGGCTTCCGGCTGAAAATATCCTCTTAGATAGATACCTTCGTCTTCAGAAAGAGGCCCAAAGCTGTCATCAAAGCCTTAAAAATAGCCAAAAGGCCAATTCCTCTCTTAAGAAGAGAAACATTGCTCTCGAAGAGAGGATCAAACAGCTTCGGTTTGAACTTGAAAAGCTGGAAGAGATCCGCCGAGATACTGAAAGACGTCGTCTTAAAGAAGGCTCTCCCCCATAACATAAAAGGTTTGTAAATGAAGATTCTTAATAGATGGCTTCTGGCCACAGCTGCCTTAATAGTGGGTCTTGTTTTGGCTCTAGCCCTGGTTTTACCCCATCTCATTGACCTAAAACCCATACGGGGGAGGATCTCCCAGGAGCTCTCAACAAGGCTTAAAACCCAAGTTGCCATCGGGAGCCTTAAGATTCAAATCTTACCTCGCCCTCAGGCCAAGATAGCCTCCCTGATCCTAGAGTCAGGACGCTTTAAGGCCGACATCCAGAGTCTTTCTATCAGGCTCAGTCTATGGGGACTTTTTAAAAGAGAGTTACTCTTTGAAAGCATTAAGCTGGAGTCTCCCAGGGTGGAGATCTTCCTCCAAGAAAGTCAAAGAAAAAGTCCTTGGCAGAGGGAATTAGCCGGCATCCTGGCCACCTCTGCCTTCCTTGAGGTCAAGGACGGTCAGGTTGCCATCTGGCGGGGAAAGAAGAGGCTGGCCCAGCTTAAGTCGATCTCTGGGGCCTTAAGGACCGGACAGGGCCAAGGCTTGCTTGAGGCCCAGATGCAAGGCTCATTCTTTGAAAGGGCCGAAGCTTCCTTGAGGATCAATGAAAGCGGAGGCCTTGATGGCCGGGTAGAGGTCTCCAACCTAAAACTTCATCTCCTGCCTGTAAGCCCCCCTCAAAAGATACCTTTTCAACCCAAGGAGGCCGAATTAAATCTCAGGCTGACCTTAAACCTGGAATCGCTTAAGTCTTTCGAGGTCGGTTTTTCTGGAAGCATCCCCTGTTATCGGCTCCCCCAAAGGGAATATGCCATCCGCTGTGGCCACTTTGAAGGCTGGGCCACCAGGAAAGAAAACCTCTTTCGCCTGAGGATCATCTCTTTAAAACTTGATTATCCCCGCCTGCTGGGAGAGGGAGAGTTCTGGTATCAACCAGGCCGAGAAGTCGGCTACCGTTTCTCTGGCCAGGACATAGACGTCTCTACTTTAAGGACTGTGGCCCTTGATCTTCTGGGGTCATACCGAAGTGTCAAGAGGCTCTTTGAGATTGTCCGTGGGGGGATGGCCACCGAACTTGAAATCAGTGAAAGGGCCCCAGATCTCCAGACTCTCAAAGACATCTCCAGGATCAAACTCCAGACTAGTTTCAAAGAGGCTCAGGTAATCCTGCCCCACTCTGGCCTTAAGATTGAAAAAGGCCAGGGGGAGCTGAACCTCAGGGAGGCTATTCTCAGGGCTGATGGCCTTTCGGCCCAGATCGGCAGGAGCCGAGTCCTTGAGGCCAAGGTTGAGATTGCTCTTAAAGACTCAAGGGGGCCCCTTAATCTCGAGCTTCAAGGAATTTGCCAGCTGGAAGAAGTTCACGATATTGTCCATCGTTTCGTCAAGAAAGGCCCCTTAAGGCACCACCTTGATCTCTTCTACCGCTCCCAGGGCCAGGCTTATGTCTCCCTGAGCCTTCGGGGTACGCGGAAAAAGGTCATTCCGGTCTTTGAGGCCCGAAAGATAAAGGCTAGGGTTAGACATCGCCGTCTGCCCTATCCTATCAGGGTTGATCAGGGATCTTTTGGCTATCGAGAAGGGATTATCTGGTGGGAAGGGGTCTCTGGGGCCCTGGGCAAGAGTGTGGTTGAGGAGAGTTCAGGGCGCCTCAGGCTTAAAGGGCTCTTGATCAGGGCCAACCTATCTTCAAAGGTCTTCCTCCCAGAGCTTGACGCCTGGGTCCAAAAGGAACCCCTCTTTAAACCTCTGGCTCAAAGGATTCGCTTTCCCGAAGGCCAAGCCCGGATAAAGACCAGTATCAGGGGGCCTCTCAAAGACCCCGATCGCCTTAAGTTTGAGCTTTCAGGCACTCTTGAGCAGACAAGGATAAATATCGCTAAACTCCCGGCAGATCTTCACGTAGAAGAGGGACTCTTTAATTTTTCTCCCCAGCGTTTGGTTATCAAAAAAGCCCGGGGTCAATTTCTAGAAAGTGACCTCCAGGTAAAAGGAATCCTCCTTGAGCCCTTAAAAGGCATAAAGGAATTGCGGCTTTCGGGCAAAGGGGTCCTCAGAGGCCCTCTGGCTGCCTGGATCTTCAAACTCTCCAAGGCTCCCAAGGAGATTTTTCCCCGAACGCCTTTAAGCATTAGGGATTTCTCCCTGGTATCAAACCTTAACGACAAAACCGAACTCCACCTTCTGGCAGCCAGAAAAAGAGTAATCCTTGACTTGAGGCTATTATCTGACCCCAAGGTCTTTGAAATCCTCCGCCTCTGTCTCTCCTCACCCCAGAAAGAAATAGAGCTTTCTTTTAGACTCAACCGGGGGGAACCCTTCTTTGAACTTAGGCTCTCAGGTCAGGCTGACGGAGAATTGCTCGAGACTTTTTTGGAGAAGAACCAGATCCTTAATGGAACTATCTTCGGCGATCTCAAAGCCCGGATCAATCTTTCTGAACCTGGTCAGAGCATCATTGAAGGAGAAATACACCTCAATAGGCTTCGTCGGCTCCTGGGGCTCAAGGTTCCCCTTAGGTTAGATCATCTAGCCCTTGAGGCCAGTGGATCCCGGATCACCATTAAAGATCTGGTGGCCGCCACCCCAGAGAACCGCTTCCAGGCCAGCGGATGGCTGGAGATCCGGGAGGGGATCTTTTGGTTCGATTTCGACTTTTTGACCCCAAAGTTTGACTGGCCGGCTTTCAAAAGGCGCTTTTTGAGCTCTCCAGGTCAGAGACGGAAGCTACCGGTTGCTGGCCGGATCAGCTTTGCCACCCCGCAGTTTATCTATCATTCGGATCGGGTGTTTGACGATGTCTCTGGAACCTTGGAATTTATGGAGGGCCAAGAGATTCTTATCCAGCTCAAGAAGGCTACCTATTGTGGAGTTCTTCTTTCGGGGAAGATAAAAATCCTTCCCTCAAAGATGGCTGACTTGGCCTTTGACCTTTCGGCCCACCAGGCCGACCTTGAAAAGCTGGCCTTTTGTCTGGCCGGAGAACAACACCTTTTTGAGGGTCGCTTTGATCTTAGCGGCCACTTAGAGGCTCGCGGAAAAGAAAACCCCTTGGCCGAAGAATCCCAGGGCAATTTTCAATTCTCTGCCTCTGAAGGCCGAATCTATCGGCTAAGCCTTCTCTCCAAGCTCTTCACTCTGTTGAACCCTTTGGAGATCTTCCGCGGCGGGCTTCCTGATCTGGTAAAAGAAGGATTTGCCTACGAGAAAATCGATGGGCAGGCTGAACTTAAAGACGGAATCTTAAAGATAAATTATCTGGCTATCGACGGTCGCCCAATGAAGATCTTTGCCGAGGGCAAGATAAATCTCCTCACCTCCCAGGCTGATCTAGAAATCCTGGTAGCCCCTCTTAAGACTATCGATAGCATTGTTAGCAAGATCCCCATCCTGGGCTTTGTCCTTACGGGGAAAAAAAAGGTCCTTATCTCCATTCCGGTAAAGGTGGAAGGCCCCCTCAACGATCCTAATGTCTGGCCTCTTCCACCGACATCCATCGGTTCTGGAATCCTGGGAGTGGTAAAAAGGGCCTTTAAGTTGCCGACCTTAATCCTAAAACCCTTAGAAGGGCAAGAAACTGCCCCTAGAGAAACTCCTTAAGCCCCCTTTTCTCCAACTCCTTAACCACCCCCCTTACCTCCTGGAGTCTCTCCCGGGGGCAGATAAGAATGGCGTCGCCTTCCACTACGACCACCATCCCCTCAATCCCGATGGCGGCCACAATCTGCCCAGAGGACACCTGGATAAGGCTGTCCCGGACACCTCGGGCGACAATGCCCGGGGAGAGGACATTGCCATCCTCGTCCTTGGCCGAGATCTCATAGAGGGCCTCCCAGCTCCCAAGATCGTTCCAGCCAATATCGGCCGGGATGACGGCCACATTTGAGGCTTTTTCCATAATCCCGTAGTCGATAGACTGCGAGGGCATGGCTGAAAAGGCCGTCTTCAGAAGACTTTCAAAATCCGGACTCTGATAGGCCCTCTTGATAGCCATAAGCTCCTGATAGAGGGCTGGCATAAGGTTCCTGATGGCCTCCATAATCACCGAAGGGCGCCAGACAAACATGCCACTGTTCCAGAGGAAATTCCCCGTTGAAAGATAGGCCTCAGCCGTCTGTCGGTCAGGCTTTTCTTTGAAAGCCTGAACCCTAAAGGCTCCTTCTTTCTCCAGGGCCCCGCCCATTTCAATGTATCCATAGCCTGTCTCTGGCCGGGTCGGCTTTATCCCTAAGGTAACCAAAAAGTCGGTCTCTTGGGCCAAGAGAAGGGCCTTGGTTAGAATCTCCCGAAAGATTCCCTCCTTCTCGATGAGATGATCAGAAGGCAAAAGGGCCATAGGTAAATCCCCACAGTGGTTTAGGATATGGACCGCAGCCCATCCGGCACAGGCTGCTGTTGACCGTGGCAGGGGCTCTATTAGAAAATTTTCTGAGGGGATCTCCGAGGCTTCGGCCCGCACGGCCTCGGCCAGATCGACCCCGGTAATAAGGAGAATCCTCTCCGGGGGAAAAAGAGGGAGAAGACGATCAATCGTCTGACGCAGCATACTCCTTGAGCCCACGATGGGCAAAAGCTGTTTAGGAAGCCCCCTTCGCGACCGAGGCCAGAATCTTGTCCCCTTGCCCCCGGCCATGATTACCGCATATCCCTCCATACCCACCTCCGTAATAAGTGGCTCGCTAACTTTATTTTTAGAGCAGATCGGCTATAATTTATTCACAAAAACGTAAAAAAAGATCGAAAAAATATCTCAAAAAAAACGGAGGTTGGAGGCCACAGAGAGCCTCAAAAAGTTTATGGAACTTAGAGAAAACACTAAAGCTACCATTGTCGAAAGAGAGCTTGACGATAACGCTCTGGCCCGCTGGCTCTATGGCGAACAGGGCGCCCACCTTAAGGTGATTGAGAAGGCCCTTAATGTCAACATCAAGGTCCGGGGGAATAAAGTCACCATTAGTGGAGATCCCATTGATGCCGATTTGGCTGGCCGGACCTGTATGGAGCTTTACGGCCTTCTTAAAGAAGGCTACCCCCTTTATCCTAACGATGTTGAATACGCCATAAGGATTATTTCGGCAGATCCTCAGGCCCGCCTCAAAGACGTCTTTCTGGATACGGTCTTTGTTAGCTCAGGCAAGCGGGTAATCACTCCTAAAAGCCTTACCCAAAAACGATACATAGATGCCATCCGGCAGTATGATATCGTTTTCGGTATCGGACCGGCTGGAACCGGAAAGACCTATTTGGCCATGGCCATGGCCATTGCCTACCTGATCAAAAACGAGGTCTCAAGGATTGTTTTGGCCCGACCGGCGGTAGAGGCCGGCGAAAAATTGGGATTCCTCCCTGGAGATTTGGCTGAAAAAGTTAACCCTTACCTGCGGCCCCTTTATGACGCCCTCTATGATATGCTTCCCTTTGAAAAGGCCTCCCGTTTTATCCAGAAGGGGGTCATTGAGGTGGCCCCCCTGGCCTTCATGCGGGGCCGGACCTTAAACGACGCCTTCATCATCCTGGATGAGGCCCAGAATACCACCAGCGAACAGATGAAAATGTTCCTTACCCGATTGGGTTACAGCTCTAAAGCCGTTATTACTGGGGACATCACCCAGATAGATCTTCCTGATAGCCGACGTTCAGGCCTGATAGAGGCCGCAAGGATCCTCAAAAACGTAGAAGGTATCTCTTTTATCTACTTCAGCAAAGAAGACGTGGTCCGACATCCCCTTGTTCAGCGAATAATCGAGGCCTACGAAAGCGAAGAGACTAACGGGGAGCCAGCTTCTCCCAGGCAACTGGCATCAGATCAATAAGAGAAAGGGGCTTTAGCTCCCTAGGGCCTGATAGCCCCTTGCGGGTAGGAAGTCTGACCTCAAAGGCCCTAATGAGCTCCCTTTGTCCCTCCTCGGAGATAAGCCAAGCCAAAAGTTGCCTAGCCAGAGGAAGGGCGGGAGTGTCCTTAATCAAAGAAACCGTGGAAAAAACAGCAAAGGCCCCCAGGGAAAGTTTCCCCTGATCGGGCAGAATCAGGCGAAAGGGCCCCCCTTTTTGGAGGACCACAAAGGCCTCTTTGAGACCCAAAAGCCCTATCTGGGCCCGATCACTGACCAGGGCCCGGGCAATATCTCCTTCGCGGTCAAGAAAGAGGGCCCCCTGGTTCTTGAGTCGAATCAGGCCCTCCTCCAAGGTCCTGGGACCAAGTATGAGCCCTAGGGCCTCCCAGAAGAGTTTGCCCCCTGGCTGATCCGGGGCTGGTAAGGCAACCCGGGCTGGCCAATTTTTATCCAAAAGGTCTTCTATCCCTGAAGGAGCCGGATCGAGCCCTCGATGAACCAACAAAACCTTGAGATCAGCGGCCACCCCAAACCAATATCCCTCAGGATCACGGGCCTGAGCAACAAGCTCATCAAAGCCAGGAGGGATGTAAGGTTCCAGAAGATCAAGCCTTTTTAACCTTATCGCCAAAAGGGGACTGTCGGCCCAGAGAAGATCAAAGGAGCCCTCTTGGGCCTCTTTGAGGGCCTCCTTAAAAGAAAGTGCCTCTAGGTGAACCTCTAAGGAGGCCTTCTCTGAAAAGACTTCTAGGACTTGGGCCACCGGTTCCCGAAGCTCCCCAACAACAACTACATTGAGGGCCTGGGGCCTTTCCCTGGTAAACCAGAAGACTACCGAGAGGACGGCCAAGATAGCTACCATCAAGAGAAGGTTTTTAGCCACCGACATGGGCCTTTCCTAGCAAATATTAGTATTTTCTGCAAAGCCTCTCTATGCCAGGGAACAAGAATTCCTTGCATTTTTCCTCAGAGGATCTTACTTAGTACAGACCTTAAGAAATTCAAAAGGAGGAAGAACATGCCCCGAAAGGCCATGATTTTGAGTCTAGCGCTTCTCCTCATCATGGTAAGCAGTCTTTTTGCCCAGGAGACGAAAGTAATCATAAGGGCCAGAGCCAAGGATGCAAAGTTTATCGGTACCTCTATGGGGGGAGCCTTGGTGACCATTCGAGACGCCCACACCGGAGAAATCTTGAGTAAAGGTGTTATCCAAGGAACCACCGGCAACACCAAACTTCTCATGACTACACCCATCGTCCGGGGGATGAGGCTTACGGATGACCTCACTGCCGGCTTTGAGGCCGTACTTGATATTGAGGAGCCTCGCAAAATCGAGATCGAGGTGCTGGCCCCCTATGGCCAACCTCAAGCCATGGCCCGAGCCACGGTGACTACTTGGGTCATCCCAGGGAAAGACATCCTGGGAGACGGAATCATCCTTGAGATTCCGGGATTTGTCGTTCGGGTAACCAATCCGCCGGCCCACACCTTTTTAAAGGCCCCGACGACCCTCAGTCTAGTGGCTGCCGTGACCCCGATGTGTGGTTGTCCGGTGTCCCCCAATACTTTCTGGAATCCTGAGGCCTATGAGGTCGCTGCTATCGTCAAGAAAAATGGCCACCCTTACAGGACGGTGCCCCTCAAGTTCTCAGGAAAGACCAACTACTACCAGGCCGATGTCTCTCTTACCGAACCCGGAGCCTATCAGTTCATCATTTACGCTTTTGATCCGTCTACAGGAAACACCGGGGTCGATATGACTACCGTAGTCGTAAGGTAGGATTAGAAACTAAAAAGAGGGGGAAGTATCCCCCTCTTTTGTTCTAGATGTGTTTTTTAAGGAGGGACGAGACCCCATGAGGGGTCATCTTTACGGGAACTCTTCCTTTGAGCAGACGTTCTTCATAGGTTGGTTTTTCCACCCGGTAAAAGATGCCGATAGGGATCCTTTCTCCCAGACCATAACCCCACTGCCTGGCCCGAAGAAAGGCCGCCTCCCAATCAAAGGGGTTATGTTCCTCCTCACCTAGCTCATAGACCCTCTCGTTGTAGTAATCATAGGTGTTAAAGAAGGTGTAGCAGGGCTGAAGGACATCAATAAAGGCAAACCCCGGGTGTCTTATGGCCGCCTTAATGAGGGCCGTAAGGTGTTTTATTCTGGCCGAATAGGCCCGAGCAACAAAGGTGGCCCCAGCAGAAAGCATCAATTCCAAGGGATTAAAGGGCTCCTCTGGGCTCCCCTTGGGCGTGGAGCGCCCCTTAAAACCGGTTGGACTGGTGGGGGTAAATTGGCCGGTCGTCAGACCATAAACCCGATTATTATGGACGATAAAGGTAAGATCAATATTTCTCTTGGCAGCAAAGATGAGATGTTCAATCCCCTCCCCATAGGCATCACCATCACCGGCATGGCCGATAACCACTAGCTCGGGATTGGCCAGTTTGATCCCGGAGATGGTCGGTGGCACTCGGCCATGAAGGGAATAAAAGCTGTTTATGTTTACATAATCGACGATCTTAGCGTGGCAACCTATCCCTGAGGCTAAAACCACCCGGTGAGGTTGAAGCCCATCCTCTTCAGCCAGTTCGACCAAGGCCTGGAAAAGGGCGTTTAGGATCCCAAAGTTGCCACAGCCAGGACACCACGTGTTTACGGCATAGGTTTTGAGGTCTTTTCTTTCCATCAGAGCACCTCCTCCAAGGCCTCTTTTAAGGATTCAATAGTAAATGGCCGGGCGTCATAACGGAGAACCGTCTCATCCACCACCAGACCGTGGGCCTTTGCTAACTGGGCCAGTTGCCCGGTAGCATTGACCTCAACAGCAATGACCTTCTTTGTCCCTTTAAGGGCCTCCCTGAGTAAGAGCCCAGGAAAGGGCTCAAGGACAAGGGGTTGAATGATCTTAAGCCCCAAGTCTTTGGCTATCTCTATGCAGGCTCCCTTGGTTGCCCCCCAACACAAAATGGCTGTCTCAGCCTCGGGGTCTCCATAGACCTTAAGGAGTTCATGGCCCTCTAGCTCTTTAACTAGGGCCCTTGCCTTCTGGAGGCGTTTTGCCTGCATCCGCGAAATCTCTTCGGGATCTTCGGTAGTGATCCCGAACTCATCGTGTTCATAAGAGCTCACCTTGACTACCGCCCCTGGTGTTCCCGGAAAAAGAAGGGGAGAGATACCATCTTTGGTCCGGAGATAGCGACGATAGCCCCGCCTTTCCTCGGAGATAAGAGGGCCTACAGGACTTAGGTCCTCTGGAGAAGCCTCAAAGCTAAAGGTACTTTCACTTAGGTGTTTGTCAGAAAGAACAAAGGCCGGGATCTGGAACTTCCAGGCCAAGTTGAGGGCCAGTCCGGTAAGGAAAAAGGCCTCTTCCAGGTCCCCCGGAGCCACCACCAGCCGAGGAAACTCCCCATGACCAGCATGGAGAACAAAGAAAAGGTCTGCCTGCATAGTATAGGTTGGGACACCAGTACTCGGCCCGGCCCGCTGACATTCTACAAAGACGATGGGGATCTCGGCCTGGCCGGCTAGGCTTACAGCCTCAGTCATAAGGGCAAATCCCCCACCAGAGGTGCCCACCATAACCTTGGCCCCGGCATAAGCTGCTCCCAGGGCCATGAGGGCCACAGCAATCTCGCTTTCTGGATGGACAGTGACCACTCCAAGCTCCTCCTCATGGGCGGCCAGATAGTGGAGGATGCTTGAGGCCGGGGTCATTGGGTAAGCGATGTAGATATTCAGCCCGGCCTGGACGGCCCCCAAAGCGATGGCTTCATTGCCGGTAAGAAGGGGAACAGGAGAAGCGCTCAGAGGATCAACCTTGAGCCCCAGGCCAACGGTCTGTTCGTAAGCGCTTCGGGCAATCTGAAGATTGGTCTCCAGGGCCTTAGGGATGGTGTCTTCTATGACCCCAGAGACTACCTCCCAGTCTATCTCCCAAAACCCGGCCAAGGCCCCAATGGCGGCAGTATTACGCATAATAGGGGCTCCCTGATGGGCCCTAACCAGGGCCCTAAAATCCACCCCCACCCCTTCGGCCTTGACCTTTTGGGCGTCGAAGAGGATGGTGCCTCCCTCTTTCAGACGCCAACGATGTCTCTCCACGGTCTCCTGGTTAAGGGCCACAATAAGGTCAACCCGCTCTCGATGGGCCAAGATTTTTTTCTCGGCGGCCCGGATGATGGAAAAATTATGTCCACCTCGGATAAGGGATGGATAGTCATCATAGAAAAAAATACGATAACCCAAGCGGTTTAAAAGCTTGGCTACTGTGTTTCCAGCCTGACGGATCCCGTCTCCGGCCTGCCCTCCAATGAGGATGGAAAACTCTTTCATTGTGTCCCCCTTTCACTTGGTTTCTCCACCTCTTGTCTCAGACAAGTTAGACACCCAGAGCGCCTCTGCCAATTGATTTTTGAAAAGATTTTAGCTCTTCTTCCTCAAAGGCAGACCGGAGACAGGAGGCGACCTTTATGTTATTTTTGAAAAATTAGTATGCCTTAGTTTCAACAACGAGATGAAAGCTATCTTAAAGAAGACATATCCCTTTTCAGCCATTGTCGGCCAAGAAGAGATGAAGCTGGCGTTGATGTTGGCGGCAGTCTCCCCTGCGGTCTCTGGGGTTCTTCTTCGGGGTGAGAAAGGTTCAGGGAAGTCTACAGCAGCCAGGGCCCTCGCCAGAATCCTACCAGAGGTAGAGGTCATCAAGGGCTGTCCCTTTGGCTCCAGCGGCCATGATCCATTATGTCACCTATGTAAGGTCCCGACAAATTGTCGTTCCGAGGGATCATTTTGGCGGCCAGCTCCTTTTGTCAATCTGCCCCTTTCTATTACCGATGACGCCCTATTTGGAGCCATTGACTTAGATAAAGCTCTAAAAGAAGGGCGGAAATGTCTTCGCCCCGGGCTTTTAGCCCGGGCCAATCACGGCGTTCTCTATATCGATGAGGTTAATCTCCTCGAGGATCACCTAGTTGCCGGCCTTTTGAATGTTGCCGAAAATGGAATCAATATTGTCGAAAGAGAATCTTTAAGCCTTGTCCATCCGGCAAGATTCATCCTCATCGGCTCCATGAACCCGGAGGAAGGGGAACTCTCTCCGCAGTTTCTGGACCGCTTTGGCCTCTGTGTAAGTGTAAAAGGGGAGAAGGATCCAGGCCTGAGGTCTGAGATCATCCGGCGCCGGCTTCTTTTTGAAAAAGATCCCTTATCCTTTAGCCAAGCCTATGAATCAAAAGAGGCTGAGCTCCGAAACAGGATCAGGGAGGCCCGAAACCTATATCCCTCTGTGGCCATCCCTCGGCACATCCGGAGCTTTATCGCCGAGGTCTGCCGGGAGAATAATGTCCCTGGACATAGGGCCGATCTTATCCTCCAGACAGCAGCTACTGCCCGAGCCGCCCTTGAGGGGCGTCTTGAAGTCAAATACGAAGACGTTGAAGCAGTGGCCGAGATGGTCTTAAGACACCGCCGACGGGAGGCCGAAGCCAGATCAACCCCTCCCAAAGACAAACAAGAGATCCTTTCCCAGGCCTCGCCTTCAAAGACAAGGCAAGACCAAACCCCAGATCTGAGGCCTGAGGCCTCTCAAGACAGACCTCCCAAGGAGGCCGAAGGAGAAGGCAGAGGCGAAGAAGCTCCCCACTTTCTGCCACCTCAAGAGCCTAAAGAGCATCAAGGACAGGATAGCCAGGATCAAGTCTTCAAGGTCGGGAACCCCTTCAGGGTCAGGTCTTTTGGGGATCAAAGTGACCGGAGAAGACGGGTAGCCCGGACTGGAAGGCGTTCAAGTACCCTTAACAAACTCCCCCGAGGACGCTTTGTGCGGGCCGTAATTCCCAAGGGGCCGGTACGAGATCTGGCCATTGCCGCCACCGTTCGGGCAGCAGCCATCAGACAGGTCTCCAGGGGCCAGGGGAAGCTAATCATCCGGGAGGAAGACCTTCGCCAGAAGTTGCGGAAGACAAAGACCGGCCATCTCCTACTTTTCTGCCTCGACGGCTCTGGTTCCATGGGGGCAGAGGCCAGGATGACTGAGACCAAAGGGGCCATCTTGAGCCTTCTTCTGTCGGCCTATCAGCACCGTGATCGAGTAGGACTTATGATCTTTCGAGGCCAGGAGGCCCAATTGGTGCTGCCCCCGACAAACTCGGTAGAGCTGGCTGCCCGGCTTCTGGAGACCCTGCCTGTTGGAGGTTCGACCCCTCTTTCGGCTGCCTTGGCCAGATTAGGAGAGCTACTGCGGCAGAAATTGCGCCAGGATCCAGATCTCAAGATTACTGTGATTCTCATCACCGACGGTCGGGGAAATGTAAGCCTTACTGGAGAAAATCCCCGCCTTGAGGTTGAGACCCTTGCCCAAAGACTTAGCCAGACCTTTCCCCAAGTGGAATTCGTGGTCATCGACACCGAAGTCGGAAGTATCCGCCTAGAGATGGCCCGCAGATTGGCCGCCATCCTTTCAGCACGCTATTTTACCCCTGAGGCTTTGAGAGCCGAGGAAATAGCCAGAATAGCCAGACAGAATTGAGTTTAAAGGGAGGCATGATGAAGCGTTACATATATCCCTTTGCAGCCATTGTCGGCCAAGAAGAGATGAAATTGGCCCTTATTCTAAACGTTATCGATCCCTCCATCGGTGGAGTTCTCATCCGAGGGGAGAAGGGAACCGGAAAATCAACCGTAGTCCGGGCCCTAGCCGATATTTTGCCGGAGATAGAAGTCGTCGAAGGTTGCCCTTTCCAGTGTGATCCCGATGACCTGGAGCACCTCTGTCAGGAGTGCCAGGAGAGGCTTCAAGGCCAAGGGCAACTGCCCCGTACACGCCGTAAGATCTGGGTGGTCGATCTCCCCCTTTCGGCCACAGAAGATCGAGTCGTCGGAACTTTGGATATCGAGGCTGCATTGAAAAGTGGCCAGAGACGTTTTGAACCTGGCATTTTGGCTGCAGCTAACCGGGGCATTCTTTATGTGGACGAGGTCAACCTCCTCGACGACCATCTGGTTGATACTCTTCTGGATGCCGCGGCCATGGGAATCAATTTTGTCGAACGTGAGGGAATCAGCTTCGTCCACGCGGCCCGATTTGTCTTGGTGGGGACTATGAATCCTGAGGAGGGGGAGCTTCGACCTCAGCTCCTTGACCGTTTTGGCCTTTGCGTAACCGTGGAAGGGCTCAAAGACCCCAAACAACGGGTTCTGATCATGGAACGTCGGGCTGCCTTTGAGGCCGATCCTGAAGGCTTTTGCCGCCAGTTTGCTTCAGAGAACAAAGTCCTTTCAGAAAGAATCCATACGGCCCGCAAGATTATAAGGAAAATAGAACCTTCCCAAGAGATCCTTTATGAGATTGCCCGAAGGATCGTCACCCTGGGGGTCGACGGACACCGGGCAGACCTTACGGTAGTCAAGGCAGCCCGGGCCCATGCCGCCTTTTATGGACGAGAAGAAATCACTGAAGAAGACATCAAGATGGCTGAAACCTTGGCCTTACCCCATCGGCTAAGACGGCGTCCCTTTGAAGAGATCGGAACCGTGAATTTTAGAGGCCTTAGTCAGTAAGCTGACGGACCTTAAGGCTCCTTAATCTGTTGATGGCCGCCGCCACTTCAAAGCCCCGGGGGAGGGCCAGATCTACGGCTGGAGTCCCTGTAAGGATGTCCAGACCTTGCTTCTCTATCCGGGTCAGGATTGTCTCCAGCCCCTCCCTCAGACTCAACCCCTCTCTGGCTAAATATCGCCCATAGTAACGGATGATCTCGGCTATCGCTCGGGCCTGAGAATCATCAACCAGTTGCTCCACCAAAGAAACATCAATGATCTCCTCCCCAAAGAGGATCTCCCGAAGACCACGACTTTTAACCCTCTCCCGACGCCCTCTTCGGGGCCGAAAACTTTCCGGCCTGGGAGAACGGAACCTCAAAGTGCCAAAGGTCTCTCCTCCCTCTGGCTGACGCCGACTGGGGAAGAGACGCCCTATCTCCTTTGCCCGAGTGGTAAGATCATAGACCCTGTAGTTGTCTAGGGCTATGACCCGATCGGCAACATCGAGATAGTCTCCTGAACCCCCAAGGACAAGGATGGTGGAGACTCCATAATCACGGTAAAGCAGACGGACCTTATCGACAAAGGGAATAATCGGCTCTTTTTCCCGAGGGATGAGGGCCTGCATCCGGGCATCCCGGATGAGAAAGTTGGTCGCAGCGGTGTCTTCGTCTATCAAAAGCACTCGGGCTCCCATTTCCAAGGCCTCCATAATGGACGCGGCCAAAGACGTCGAACCCGAAGCATCTTCAGTGCTAAAGAAGGTGGTTGATCGTCCCATAGGCAGTTCAACAATGAAGGGCGAAATATCTACACCGGCGATATAGCGGCCGTCTTCACTCCGGACCTTGACAGCCCGAGGATGGGTGACTACCCACTGACGGCCATCTTGAGGTATATGGGGGTAGATTCCTCGAGAAAGTGCCTCAAGGAGGGTGGTCTTGCCGTGGAAACCACCGCCAACGATAAGAGTAACCCCTTGAGGTAGGCCCATACCAGAGAGGGAGCCGTGATATTTAGTCTCAACGGTGATCTCAAGTTCAGGCGGACTTCTGAAGGCCACGGCCCCTTCCTCAAGGGGACGATCATCCACCCCAGAGCGCCTTGGCAGGATTGCTCCGTTGCCGACAAAGGCCACCAGGCCCAGATCCTCCAACTGGCTGCGGATATATTCGATATCATCGATGAGATCCACGAATTTCTCCACCTCGGAGGCCTCATGGAAGGAGTAACGGAGGCAACGAGCGGCCTGAGGAATCTCCTCCAAAATCATGGAAAGAGCCACTTGCCCCAGGATTCTCCGACCGGCGGCCGGAAGTCCCATAAAAAAGCGCATCTCAACAAAATCCTCGTTAATTAGACACCCTGAACGATAGATGACCTCCTGAGCCCCGGCATCAACCCGATAAAGACCACTTCCTCCGGTACCTCTGGGCCGTGAAAGGCGGGCCAACTCTCGAGCAAAGGCCCGAAGAAGGTAGTCCTGAAGGGCAACCCTTCTCACCCGAGACTTCCAGAGGCCTTCGGGAAAAGCTGCCCGGGCCATCTCAAGCCTTATCCTGGCTCGACTGGGGGTAGCAAACGGATCTCCTTGGACTCGATCAAGAAAAAAACAAAGGCCAGGGGCCAAGATATAGCCTCCCTCAAGGTCCCGATAGGCCTTGTATCCCCGACCATCAAGACGAGAAAGCTGGGCTTTCAGGTAAGAGATATTCCTTAGCATCCTGGCCTCCAGAACAAAGCCAAGATACCAGGAAAGTCTCTCCCTTAACAGGACAAAGGATCAAAGGGCCTCGATGGGACCGGTAATCTCCAGACTAAAATTGACCCCAGGCAGAAGGATTTTCAGACGTTCTCTAAGGCCAGGACTCTCTTTAGGGATTAAGATTCTGACACCTACATCTCTGTCTCTAAGAGGGATCTCGTAGCCAATGATCTCTCCTTTTTCCATCAACTGGTTAAGGATGAGCTCTATCTCTTCTCTTTTCATCTTTGCCTCTCTTAGTTGTATTAAAAAAAAACAAAAAGGCGGGAGGGATTCATCCCTCCCGCCTAACCCACCTCCTCCTCCGCAGGGTTCAGGCAAAATCAAATCTCACCGAAGGGATAAAAATACAATCCGGGTGGCGAAAGCTCAAAATGGCCAAGGAACCACTGCCCTCGGTCTCCACTCGGAGTCTCAAACTTACCTCAACAATGACCCATTTATTGGCCCCCACGGCCATAGAGGCCGAATAAAGGGCCTGATAGAGATCAATCCGTCCGCTTTCGTTTATGTTGTCGTCGGCCTGACGGAAAAGTTGCCTCTCTACTTTAGGCCCCCAGTAGTTCTGAAAAAGCCTTACTGATATCCGTAGATCCACCGCCGCCTCCTTGGAATTCCACCATTTGTCATTGGAACGAATCCGATACCAACCTCTAGTGACTACCGGTACCAGGACCCTCACTGAACCGATCTTTCGGGGCCAGAAGGCGTAGAAAAATTTACCATAGGTGGTCACATCGTTGTCATCAGTCCAACCTAGGCCGTCTCCTTGGGCCTGAGCATAGAGAAACATCTTCCGGGCCGCCCGGTCTCCCGAACAACTCCCGCGCGTCACTCCGCCTTCATTGTGGGGATAAACCTTGCACCAGAAATGATAAGGGGTCACATCTAGATAGTGCCCGGGAGCCCCTCCACCGACGAGATTGCTCTCCAAGACGAGTTGATCAAGGACCTCTTCCCCTACGGTCTCAAGACATATATCCTCCTGTCCCCTGAGCTGGAAGGTATCTTCAGCCTCCTGGACCTTGGCCGCGGCAAATTCTTTCTCCTTCTGGACTTCGGCCTCAATGGCCTCTGGTTTGAACTTAAGATGCCGGACGAGCTCCATCATCTCAGTCTCGGTTTCCTGGGCCTGAGCCCTCTTGGTGGCCAGGGCCTCTTCGGTCTGGGCAATCTCTTCAGAGACCTCTTTCTCTGAGATTTCATCCAAAAAGGTCTTATCAAACAGTTCCATCATCTCCTCCTTCTTTTGAATTTTCCTGATTGTTTTTTAAGTACCTAAGATATCGATCCCTAAGGCGATCAAAACATTGTGAATGTTGTTGTGGATGGTCACTGCTGAGGAGCCGGCAAAAAGAAGACCTACCGCCTGCCCCTGAGAGGAAAGAAGCAGGGAACCCGAATCACCTCCCTTGGACATATTGGTAGTTAGGATCTGATTGCGAAAATAGCCAACCTTTCCTGCTCCATACCTAACCCCTACAGTGACATCGATCCCTCTGATTCGGCCGGTGGTATATTGGGTGGTGCGGCCGAATTTGAAGACCTTCATCCCCAACCGGGCTACAGTCGTGCCCTGGGGAATCTGGCCATTGGGTAGATAAGGGATTACATAGCGGTGGTCCACCGGTCTAGCGATGGCAGCATCAACTAAGTTATAGGAACCCTTGCCGAATTGGATGGGCACAAAGGCCACAAGACGAGCAATCATCCGGGGAACACATGGCTTACGATCATAAGGACCCGGTTGCAGAATGGGATCGCCAGGACGGGCATTATTGGAGTTGGCCAGGACGTGATTGTTAGAGAGAATATAGACTCCAGAACAACACCGGCTCTTCACCAGACAGCCAAAGGTGCCGGCCGTAATCCGATAGTGGCCGATACTGTATCCCGGCCTGGCCGGCCGCACACAAGCCGTATAGCTTTGAGCTTCAATGAGACCTACCTCAATGACATCTGTAGGTAGACCCTCCAAGTTATCCGGAATCAGGGCTTCAGCAGGAAGATCTTTTTGAGGAATTTTTTTCTCAACATAGATGTGGATACACAAATCCGTAGTTTCTTTACCGCCTACTTCTTTATAACCAATACCAAGACCCAAAACATTCAGTTTCTGAAGAAGATCTTCTTCTACTGTAGTTTTTACCTCTTGAAGCTTAAAAACTAATTCTTCAACAGACATAGATTGTTCCATAAGTGCATCCCCCTTTCTTGTATTTATTGGTATTTCTTAGCAAGAGAGGTACCAGACAAGAAATGCAGATAACTAACTTATTGAAATGACTAACAAAATCTTAAAAACAGCCACCTAAATACTGCAGAAGGGAAAAAATTAGAG